>DASWGX010000454.1:0-7848 GCA_036393455.1 Polyangiaceae bacterium | reverse complement strand
CACCATGACGATCTACCGGGGCGTGATTCCGTTCATCGTGATCCAGTTGGTCGGTCTCGCCGCAGTCTGGACGTTCCCGGAGATCGTCACGGCGCTCGTTCGCTGAGCATGCGCCGCTCCGCCGTGATCCCCGCTTTTCAGGCCGCCGCCTCGCTCGGGGCGGTCGTCGAAGAATTCCAGCGCCTGAGCGAAAAGGAGAGCCTGCCGATCGTGGTCGTGGACGACGGCTCGACGGACGCGACCTCCGAGGTGGCGCGGCGCGCCGGCGCGCGGGTGCTCCGCCACGAGGTGAACCGCGGCAAAGGTGCGGCGCTGAAAACCGGGCTCCGTCATGCGCTCGAGCTCGGCGCCGACGTCGCGGTGAGTCTCGACGCCGACGGCCAACACCCAGCGAGCGAGGCGTGGCGTGTGCTTTCTCACGGCGCTCCGAAAACTGCGCTCGTCCTTGGCGTGCGCCAACTCCGGGAAGCGGGCGCGCCGCGCAGCAATCGCTTCTCGAACGAGTTTTCCAACGTCTTTTTGTCCTGGTTCAGCGGGCGACGGCTCAACGACACCCAGTGCGGCCTGCGGCGCTACCCGGTGCGTTCCACGCTCGAGCTCGGCGTGCGCGCCGACGGCTACGCGTTCGAGGCAGAGGTCGTGCTGAGGGCCGCTCGCCTCGGCATCGAGCTATTCGAGCTGCCGATCCGCGCGCTGTACGGGCCCGAGCACCGGCGCGGCAGCCACTTTCACGCCGTCAGGGATCCCGCGAAGATAGTCTTCAGCGTCGTCAAGACGGCCCTGACCGTCAGAGCCGCGCGATGAAGGCCGTGCGATGAGAACGAAGCTGCGTCGCGCGCTCTACGTCGTTTCGGTGGTCGTTCTCGTGCCGCTCGCGGCCCACGTCGGCGTGCGGCGCTGGGCGCACCTCGAACCGCCGGAGCTCTCGCTGCCGCCCGATGGTTCGCCGTCCGGCGCGAGCTTGAAGCAGGAAAAGGGCCGCCGCGCGGTTCGGACTCTGGGCTCGAGCTACGCCGTGGAGCGCGGCAAGCTGCTCGAGGTCGGCCTGCGCGGATCGCCCGAGACCATCGGGTACCGGCACGCGCGTCTTCTCTACGGCCGCATGGTCGACAACGAGGGTGTGCTCTTGCGCCGCTTCACGGAATTCGTCCCGAGCCGGCTCGCGCAAACGGCGCTGCTCGATCTCGCGCAGCTCCGCTACCGAAACGTCGATCGAGGCATGGCGCCCGACCGCTTGCGCGAAATCGCGGCGGGAGCGCGCGGCTTCCAGCCCGACCCCTACGCCGACTTCTTCCCGACGTTTCAGCGCTTCGTGTACCTGAACGCCCTGTACGACATGGCGCTGTCGTTCGAGCGCTCGCCGCTCATCGGGTGCACGAGCTTCGTTTCCACGGGTGACGCGAGCGTCGATGGAAGCGCCCTCTTGGCTCGCAATTTCGACTTCGAGGTCGATTCGATCTTCGATGCCGGCAAGGCAATATTCTTCGTCGCGGAGGACGGCAAGCTGCCCTTCGCGTCCGTCGCCTGGCCAGGTTTGGTCGGCGTCGTTTCCGGCATGAACCTTACGGGCCTCGCTGCCGTGGTCCACGGCGCTCGTGCCGGCGAGCCGGGCGCCACCGGCGAGCCGGTCGTGCACGCGCTGCGGAGGATCCTGCAGACGACGACTGTCGTGGACGGCGCGGTGCGAGCCCTGGCCGAGCAAGAGCCGATGGTCAGTCACATCGTCGTGCTCGTGGACGCCAGCGGGGCCGCCCGCGCCGTGGAACGCGTCCCAGGGCGCGAGCAGCACGTGCGCGTGCTCGCGCGCCGCGCGGCGGTCACGAACCACTTGGTCGGCCCGGCCGCAAAAGACGAAAAGAACGTTCACGTGCTCGAAACGACGTCCAGCCGCGCGCGCGAAAGGCGCGCCGCGGAGCTCGTGCGCGGCGCCGCCCCGGCGACCGCGGCGACGGCGGTCGCCTGGCTCCGCGATCGACGCGCAGCCGGCTCACGGCCGCTCACGCTCGGTGACCGCGACGCCATCGACGCGCTGATCGCTACGCACGGAGTCGTGATGGACGCTTCGACCAAGACACTCTGGGTGAGCGAGGGCCCGCATCTGCTCGGTCGCTTCGTGGCGTTTTCGCTCGGCGAGCGCTTCGCGGCCGACTACGATCCGGCACAGGCTGCGGCGCCCCGCACGATCCCGGCCGATCCTTTGCTGAAAAGCGCGGAGCTTGCGCGTTATCGCGACGGCCGCTGACGGGCGGTTTCAACGCACTCCGAACCAGCCGCCGCCGCAGGCCAGGCCGAACGCGAGCGGAGCTGCCGCCAGCGCGAACACCACGGCCGTCGGCGCGCTGATGCCGAGCATCACGACGACGATCATGATTGCGAGCGCCGCGCCGAGCGCCGCCTCGACGATGCTGCGCGCCGCGCTGGCGCGAGCCACGAGGTAACCCGAAAGAGGAAACGCCGCGAGCGCGCACGTGCCCAGGAGCACGAGGGGGCCGCCGGCGCGCACGTCGGATTCCTCCGCGGCGGCGAAGTCGATGCCCGCCGCGTGCCCGAGGTAGACGCCCGCCGCCAAGAGCGTGATCATCGCGCCGAGCGTGACCAGGGCTCCGATGGCGACCCAGCGCAACGCGATGGCCTGCTCGGGCGGGCGCATCGCGCGGCGGACGAAACGCAATGAAGGTGGTTCGGCAAGCGAGGGACGCTCGGTGTCGTCCGCGTCGTCGCTGCGTTTGCGGAGCAGAAAAAATGCGATGCCGCCCATCGCGGCAAGCATCGGCGGAGCGAGCACCAAGAAAGCCGGGCCGCGTCCGAACACGACGTGCTGATAGAAGCCGTGGCCGAGAACCGAGACCGTCCATATGCCGGAAAACCAGCGCGCACGGGGCGCTCGCGAAAGAGCGAACCCCCAGACACCGGCGAAGAAGACGTGACCCAGCCCGCCCGCCAAGTGCCGCGCGGCGGCCAGAGCGACCTCGTCGCTCCGAACGACGCCGAGCATCGCCTCACCGGCCGCGAAGCCCGCGCCCGCGAAGAAGGCGAAGAGCATGCCCTCCTTGCCGCTTCGCATCACCCGGCGCAGGTAGAGCGGCCAGACGACGAGCACCTTGAGCGCTTCCTCGAGCGGTGCGGCGAGCGCGAATACGGCGAGCAGCGCCCCTCCGGCGCCCGTTTCGGCTACCGAAAGCGAAAGCTCGGTCCAGGCGAAGAGGGCCGCTTCAGCGTGGTAGCCGACGGCGCCGAGCAAGGCCCCGGCGAGCACGGCCCACGCGACGAAGCGCCGGCGGCCCACGTAGCCGCCGACGATCTTCTTGTAGGCGAACGCCGCCACCGCCAGAGGAACGAGGCTGACGAGGCTCGCTAGCAGATAGGCAATCACCTAGAAATGCAAGCCGGCTACGAACGTGAGCGCGGTGCCGGCCCCGATGCTCGAGCCATCGTTGCCGTACACCTCTTGAACCCGCATGGCTTGCTCTGGAGGCAAGTTGCCGACGTCCGGCATCTCCACGCGCGGACGTTTCAGGAACATCAGATCGCCGGTCAGATTGCCGCCGATCGAGAAGTTCTCGCTGAGGTAGACGTCCAGCCCGAACCCGCCGCGCAGGTTGAACCCGGTGATGTCGACGCCGTCGGAGTTGAAGCCCGATCCGATGTTGCCTGCATCGAACGAACCGATGGACGCATAGCCGCCGCCGAAGGTGAAGTAGGGTTCGACCGCGCCGAACGGGATGCGCAGGCCGGCCTCGAGGTTCAGCGTCCAGAGCTGCCAATCGCTGAAGGTGCCCAGTCGGAAGCGGGCGCCGAGTGTCAGGAAGATGAGCCTGAGCCCGAGGCCACCGCCGAACAGGAGCCCGGTCTGCGTGGACTCGACGATTTCGGCGTCGACCAGGTCGTTCGCGTTGAACGTCTGCAGGCCGAGGTGATTCACGCCGATTTCCCCGTTGAGCCAGAAGAACTCGAGCCCGCGCCCGCTGTCCTTTTCTTCCGCGCGCCGTAGATCGTTCTCCGTTTCGGAATAGGGAGGCGGCGCCGCGGTCTCCGGAGCCGCATCGGGCGGAGCCAGGCCCCCCGCTTGAAGATCGCTCTGCCCGGCGGCCTCGGCCTCCGCCGCCGCGCTCTTCGCGGAAACCATCCCGCCGCAGACCGTCAAGAGGGAAAACCAGGAAGCCAAGCGTGGTTGCATCGGCGGCAAAGCCTAGCAGGCCCGACCGCCGCTCCCAAATCTCCGGGGCTCTGCTCGGCCGACCGGGTTTTCCCCGGCTCCGCTCGCTAACCTCGCTTGGTGAAGGAAAGCTGCGCGATGCGGTCGTCCTCGAGCACCGCGGCGAGCGCGCGGAGGCGCGCGCGATCGGGACCGCGAAAGCAAAGGTCCTCGAGCGATTCGCCGAGCGGCACGTCCGTTCGCAGCGTAGCGAGCTCTTTGTAGAGCCGCGCTTCGGCTCGCATGCTTCGCAAGCTATCGGCGAGCGCCGCGCTGCCGCGCACCGCGACTTCCCAGTCCTCGACCCGGTCAGGAATGTTCTCGATCGAGCCGTAGCGGGCCAGCACCAGGGCTGCCGACTTCTGACCCCAGCGCGGAACTCCGGGAATGCCGTCCGCGCTGTCTCCGACGAGCGCCAGGTAGTCGGGGATGCTGCTCGGCGCGATACCGAACTTTTGGACGACTGCCGCTGCGTCGAGGATCTTCGAGCGCATTCGATCCCAGCAGACGATACGGTCGCCGCTGACGCACTGACACAGATCCTTGTCCGGCGAGCACAAGACCACTCGAGAAACGTCGCGCTCGGCGGCGAAGCGCGCCGCTCCGCTGGCGAGCGCGTCATCGGCCTCGAATTCTAGCATCGGCCACACGACGATGCCGAGGGCGCGCGTGGCGTCTTCCGCGAGCTCGAACTGAGCGAGCAAATCGGGATCGATGCCTGCGCCAGTCTTGTAGCCGGGGAACAGATCGTTGCGGAACGACTCGATCACGTGATCGAAGGCACAGGCGACGTGAGTGACGCTCGGGTCGCGCAAGAGCGCGGCGAAGCTCTGCGCCAGGCCCCGCACCGCGCCAACCTCGCGGCCGTCGCTCGTGCGCGCGGGCGGCGCGCCGTAAAATGCGCGGAACAACTCGAAGGTGCCGTCGATCAGGTGAACTTGCATGCGGCGCGGGAAGGGTGCTCAGAGTCCTCGCGCAAGCCGCACACCCGTTGGAGGCTGGCGCATCCAAGGCTCGTACCAGTTGCGAAAACAGCTGCGCGCGATGGGAGGTTCCGTCAGGTAGGAGCCGCCGCGCAGCACCCGGTGGTTGCCGTCGAACCAGGGCTTGCTGTAGCCGGCGTAGGCTTGCGGCTCGAAGCCCGGGTACGGCGCGAACACGTCGGCGACCCATTCCCAGACGTTGCCGATCATGTCCTCGGCGCCGCAGGGGGCGCGGCCCGTGGCGTGGGCACCGACGGGAGTTACGTCCGCGGCGGCGGGCGCCCAAGCGGCTCGTTCGCCGTGCGGCGTGTCGCCCCACGACCAGCGGCTCTTGCGGCGGGCCCTGGCGTCCCAACTTGCCGCGCACTCCCACTCCGCCTCGGAAGGCAGGCGCGCGCCCGCGAAGCGGCTGTAGGCTTCCGCCTCGTACCAGCTGACGTGGCTCACCGGCGCCGTGGGATCCACCGCTCGCTCACCGCCGAGCGCGCGCCGGCGCCATTCGCCGTCTCCGCCGCGACGCCAGTAAAGTGGCGCGCTGACCTTTTCTACGACGAGCCACGCCGCTCCTTCGGGAGACCATAAACGAAGATCGGAATATCCGCCCGCCCTCATGAATTCGAGCCAAGCGCCCGCGGTTACCGGAAAGCGCGCGAGCTCGAAAGCGGGCAGCGTCACTTCGTGCTCGCCTCGCTCGTTGTCCCAGCCGTCCGGGTCGTCGTTCGAGCCGAGCGGGAAGCGTGTGGCGTCCACCGTCACGTAACCCGCGCCCGCGCAAGCGACGGGGCGAGACCGCGGAGCTCGCGGTGCCGACGGCAGCGTAAGGTCGCCGAGCAAGCGTACGGTCGCCATCGTTTCCGCGTGCTGGCGTTCGTGATTCGCCACGAAACGGGCGAGTCTGTCGAACTCGGCGTCGCCGGCCCGGGCTTCGCAGAGCCGAGCCACGCGTTCCCGAACCCCGCGCGCGAAATCGAAGAGCGCTTGCCGATCGGGAAGGCGAGCTCCGCGTTCGGATTTCCGGCCCTCGAACGAGTCGAAGACGCCGTCGCGGTCGGGCAAGGCCGGTGGTTCGCCCGCGTGGCGGCGCAACAGCCACATTTCTTCCTGCCAGGCGACGTGCCCGAAGTGCCAGGCCAGCGGGGAAAATGCGGGATCGAATTGGCGCCGCAGCGCCGGCTCGGACACGTCGGCGACGAGGCTCAGCGTACGGCGCCGCGCCTGCTCGAGCAGCTCGAACGGAGTCACCCCGGTCTCGTTCGGGCTCACGCGAGGGCCTCGATGCGGTGCGGCGCGTCCGCTTGCGCCACCACGAGCGACCGCTCGGGAATCGGCTCCCAGCCCGGCTCGTCGTCGAGCGGTTCCGATGCGATCCACGCAGCGTGGTTCTTGCGCACGTAGAGGGAAGGGGCTTGATCGTTCGATGCGGCGCGCACGGCGACGAGCTCGTGACCGTCGCTGACGAGCAGGGTGAAGAGCGCGCGCCGGTGCGCGCCGTCGCACAGACTCGAGAGCAGCTGAACCGTGCTTGCGGTTGCTACCGCGAGGCGACGTTCGTTCGTGTGGCCCGCGAGCCACGCGTCCACCAAGCGGGCGAAGACGAGCTCCGAGTCCGTGTTGCCGCGGATGAGGCCGTACGCGGTGTCCGACAGTGTTCCCAAGAGCTCACGCCGCAGCCGGCCGTCCAGACCGTCGATGAACCCATTGTGCACGAACAAGAGGCGCTGAAAGCGAAAGGGCTGCGTATTGGCCGCCGCGACGCTCAGCGGATCGGTGGCGCTGCGAACCGCTGCAACGATGCAATGGGAACGGACCGCGCGGCCGAGCTCCGAACGATTCACGTCGGCCCAGATCGGCAGCGTCGAACGATACACGCACGGTTCGTCGTCCGGGACGGCACGACCCGAGGCGACTCGCTCCGGGACGAGTTGCCCTACGTTGGGCTCGCGCGCGTCGCCGGCGAGATACCAACCGGCGCCCCAGCCGTCGGCGTTGACGATCGCGCCGCGCATCTCGCGCGGCGCGTAGCTCTGGCGCTCCAGCGAATGCGGGGCCGATTCGACCAGATGACCGAGCCGAAGCGTCGGACCCAAGTACCCGAGCAGGCGGCACATGGGTGCATCATAGCCGCGCTCCGCCCGCCATTGGACCCGGGCTCGACTTTCGCACGGCGAGCGTCACCGGCACGCGCTCGGAGTCTTGCGTTGCGGAGCCACAAGGCCTATATGCGGTTGTCGTCCGGTCCGGGATCCGTACTGCGCCGCTTCGTGCATGGCGCTCGCGCCCTTCACCATGCTCCGCGCAGAATCCTTCGCACGTCACCGCAGCCCCGAGCGCCGTTTGAAGGTCGACGTTCGGCTGAACGGCCACGCCGCCTCCACGCTGCGTGAAGATGCGCGCCAAGGCTTGGGCCAGCGGCACAAGAGCTTGCCGCCCAAGCACTTCTACGACGAGCTCGGGTCTCGGCTCTTCGACCGTATCTGCGATACCGAAGAATACTATCAGACGCGCACCGAGCTCAGCCTGCTCCGTGGGGTGTCGCCGGAGCTAATATCCGTGACGCGTCCCTCGCACTTGGTGGAGCTCGGCAGCGGTGCCGCACACAAGACGCAGGCCTTGCTGGATGCGGTGGAACGCCGCGGTTCGCCGTGCTGCTACGTGCCCTTCGACGTCAGC
>DASWGX010000453.1:0-4607 GCA_036393455.1 Polyangiaceae bacterium | reverse complement strand
GAACGAATTCGACTGCGACGTTGGATCGGAGCGCTGGGAGGAGGACATGTCACCCTGAGCGCTGACGGCCTGAATCGCCCCGGCAGCACGTCTGGAGGATACTCCCCATCCACGGGACGCACCAAAAGCTTTTGCCCTCACGGCGGAATGCGCATCAGGGGCGCCTTTGCCGCTGCTATCCCCAGTTTTTTGGCGTCAGAATCGCCAAGTTGCGCCGACGCCGGCCATGGGCCCGCTCGCGGAGGTGTCGTTGCCGTCACAGCTGAAACCGGAAGGAAGCTCCCGGCACGATTGGCTCTTGAAGACGACGGCGCCACCCGCCGCCACCGTCAGGAAGGTCGAGCCCTCGTCGCCGTTCCCGCGCAAGAGCACGCGCAAGCCGAGCTCGCCGTAACCGTATCCCGCGTTGCCGCCGGCCCCGCGAAAGAGAAGCCAAGAGGCTGTACCGACGGGAATCTGTCCCTCGCCGGTCAAGCCGCTGAACGAGAAGCGACTGTGAAAGAGCACGATGTCGGTGCGGAGGTCGAGGTGGAGACCGTCCTCCGCCCCCAGCCGCAAGACCTGGGAGACCAACGTTCCCGAGCCGGGATCGCTGCCAAACGGAACGGCATTGACCGTCTGTCCGCCGAGCCCGAGGCCGATTTCGAACAAGTGCTGGTCGTAGGCGAAAAGGAGCAGAGCCGTCAGCGGGGCGGCGGAGTCTTCGCCTTCGGCGTCCCCTAGACCGAACGGATCGACGCGCGCCTCCAGGTGCAGGTTGCTCTCGAAACGGTAACCGAGTGCGGTCGACGCCAGAAATCCGCCGCCCAGGCGCTCGAGGGCAAGGAATGGACGCAGCATCACGTCGACTTCCCAAATGCCGCCCGCGCGCGGCGGCGCCGTCGCCGAGCGGGTTGGGGGACCCACGGTCGACCTCGCCGTCGCGCCGAGCGGCACGCGCTCGTTCAAGCCTAGCTTGACCCGCGAGAAACGCGGCGAGACGCTGTTTACGACGCCCACGGCGAGCGGCGAGCGGCGCCGCGACCTTTCACCGCCGCCCACGACCTCGGCACTCTCCTCGGACAGCTCGACGCGCTGTCCCACGTCGAGGCCGTGCTCCGTGCCGAGGCTCACGACCACCTCGCCCGGCAGTACCTCGACGACGCGCCCTTCGTACTGCGGCGGCGGGGGTGGCGCGGCCTGGGGCGGAGGCAGCGGGGCGGGAGGCGGCGGGGAGGCCGGCGCGGCAGGCGCGGGAAGCGGAGCGGCAGCCGGCTTCGGGCCCACCACTGGCGTTTCGTCGACTGGATACGCTTCGAGCCGGCTCACTTTCACCCAGATTCGGCCGTCTTCGCGAAACAAACCGACCACGTCTCCGCTCAGGCCGCGCGTCTCGACCAGCTTCGGCTTTCCGGTTTCCTCGAAGCGAACCACCCAAAGTCCCGCGGCCCCACAGGCGACGAAGGTGCCATCCGGTGTGGGAACGATGTTGTAGAGCGCGCAACGGCGACCGCTAGAATCGGTTTGTTCACCGAGCCACCGGGTCAGCTCTTCGAGCGGTTCCTTCGACTCTCCGAAGGGGTAGTCCTCGGGAGCCGAAGCTTCGGCGCTCGGCGGAGGCGGAGCGGAAGGGGGGAGCGGAGCTCCGCTCTGGCCCCAGGCAAGCCCCGGCGTCCCGAGGATCATCGGGAGCAGAAACACCGCTGAACGCATGATCGTGGTGAAACCGACTGCCCCGCGCATCGAGAGCCTAACCTCCCAGTGGCGATGTCCTTACCACATGGATCACGGAAAACGCCTGACAATCCGGTAGGATGGGAATCGCCGGGGACCGGGAAGGCCGGGCGCCGGCGTCACACTCCGCGGGCCGGGCTGGCACACTGGCACGAGCGCTTGATCGAGGCTCACCCCGCTTTTTTTGCGAAGCGCGGCCCTTCACGCCCCCACTAGGCTTGGTATGCGGCTTGCTCGTACAATGCGCCGGTGTCCGAGGGGTTCGGCTCGGGGCGCCCAACGCGGAGGCGAGCACCCTCAAGGAAGGTCAACCATGGATCGTGGTGAATCGAAGCGGTGCCCGAGCGAGCGCGCGGCCTTGCCGCGCTACCTGTTTCCCGTGCTCTCGTGGTCGCTGGCAGTGAGCGGCTGCAACAGTTTCGACGAACCGATCAGCGGGGATCCCAACGAGCCCAAGCTCCTCATCCCGACCGACACCCGCCCCGCGACGCTCTCCGCGACGCCGCCCCCTCCAGTGAGCGGCGGCACGCTGGCCGTCACCGCGGACGGCCAGCGCGCCGTCGCAGCAGATCCGGATCGCGATCGCATCGTCGTCGTGGATCTTGCGGCGCGAAGCGTCGTCGGCAGCATCGAGCTCGAGCCCGGAGACGAGCCAGGACGCGTTGCGCTCGGGGATGCCGGGCTCGCCTTCGTCGCCCTGCGCGGCGGCGGCGCCGTCGTCGGCGTCGACACGGTCGGCGGCGCGCTCGTTCAGCGCACGAGCGTCTGCGGCGCTCCGCGCGGCCTTGCCTACGACGCGACCAACGCGGTGCTCCACGTCGCGTGCGCGGAAGGCAAGCTCGTGACGCTCCCCGCGGCGGGCGGAGAGCCGACGCGGACGCTCGAGCTCGGTCCGGATCTGCGCGACGTGATGGTGCATGGACAAGGCCTCTTCGTCACGCGCTTCCGCAGCGCGGAAGTCGTCGAGCTCGACGCGACCGGAAGGATCGTGCAGAGGCAAACGCCGACTGCGGCGCGCACGACGGTATTGCGAACCATCGAGACCGAAAACTTCGTCAATATCGAGCCCGAGGAGCGCCGCATGCAACCCGCGGTGGCGTGGAAGTCCGTACTCACCACGCAAGGGGAGGTTGCGGTGCTCCATCAGCGAGCAGTCGAAGGAGAGGTGGAGCTCGTGGAACAGAGCGCCACGGGCGGCAGCTCGTACGGCGGCAACGGAGGTTGCGGGGCCATCGTACAACCCGCGATCACGGTGGTCGGCAGCGACGGCCGGCAGCGAACGACGGCGCCGATCGCCGTCGCGGGCACGGTCGTGGACATGGCCCTCTCGCCCGACGGGACGCGCGCCGCGCTCGCTTCGGCGGGCATTTCGGATCCGGAAGCGCCGCGTCCCGAAGTCATATTCCCCGGAGACGAAGCTTTCGGGGGCTCCGGCGGCTTCGCGTTCGGCGGCGGCACCGTGCAGCTCGTGACGCTCGACACCACCTCGGCGGGGGAAGGGACCGAACCGGCCTTCGGCGAGGCGTGCCAATTCAGCTCCGGCATGGCGCCCATCGAAGAGCCCGCGACAGCCGTGGCGTTCAATCCTCTTGCGGCAAATCAACTCATCGTGCAGACGCGCGAGCCCGCCAAGCTCTACATCGTAGATACGGCGTCAGGCGTCCCGGTCGAGATCGCGCTCGGAGGAGATTCGCGCTTCGATACGGGCCACGAGCTCTTCCACCGCGATTCCGGTGGAGGCATCGCGTGCGCCAGCTGCCACCCCGAAGGGCGCGACGACGGACACGTTTGGGTCTTCTCGGGCGCGGGCGAGCGCCGCACACAGGCGCTGCACGTGGGTCTCGCCGGCACCGCGCCGTTCCACTGGGACGGCAAGCTCGAAGGCCTCGGCAGTCTGATGGAAGAGGTGTTCGTCGGGCGCATGGGCGGAGTGCTTCAGAGCTCCGAACGGTTGGGCGCCCTGCAAGGCTGGCTGTTCGCGCTCGAGCCGCTCCCGCCTCTTCGCGGCGAAGAGGACGGCGCCGTCGCCCGCGGCCAGAAGCTATTCGAGTCCGAGCGCACCGCGTGCGCGAGCTGTCACTCGGGACAAAAGCTGACCAACAACCAAACCGTCAACGTGGGCACCGGACCCTCGCGAAACACGGCGTTTCAAGTGCCCTCGCTCGTCGGCATCGCCTATCGAGCGCCGTTCATGCACGACGGCTGCGCGACGACGCTCGAACAGCGCTTCGAGCCCGCCTGCGGAGGCGCACTGCACGGCAGCATCGCAGACCTCGACGACGCGGAGCGCGCCGATCTGATCGCGTACCTCGAGTCCCTCTGAGGGCTGGAGCATCCGGGCCGCGGCGAGGCAGTCCTCTCATTCGACGGACCGCGCGCCACGCCGGGCTCGCGCGACGGCTGCGCAAGCGATCACGCTGAGCCCGAGCAGCCCGAGGCCGGAGTAAAACCCCCGAGGCGCGAAGCGGAAGCGGACCTCTTCGCTTCCACCCGAAAGCGCAACCGCCAATCGATCGTCGAGGTTCTCCACGCGGTAGCGCCCCGCGTCCCAACCCGGATCGAAGTTCTGGTTCAGGACCAGTCGATCGCCGGCCTGCGCACCGGTCACGCGAACGACGACTTCGTTCGGGGACCAGTGCTCGATACTGGCGACGCCCGCTTCGCTTCTTTCGGCGTCGATGAACGCCTCGCCGCGATAGCCGAGCTGATCGCTTCCCACCGCGCCGACGCCGGGGATCCGTCCCCGCGCGTCCTTGGGCGCCCACACGTTGATCGCCGCCATCAGCGTGCAGTCGATGATACCCTGGTTCGTCATCATGGCCGGCAGCGCTTCGGGGGCGTAGTCGCGCCGCTCGTACTGGAGCTCGTGCGGCACGCGCTTCGATTGTCGGTAG
>DASWGX010000452.1:0-13247 GCA_036393455.1 Polyangiaceae bacterium | reverse complement strand
CTCCGCGCGCGACTGATCGGGCGGTAGCCAGTCCCCGAAAAAAGGCGACCAACCTTCGCTCCTTCTCCGTAGCTAGCCCGACTACGATCACCAGCAAGCGGAGCTAGCCGACTGGGCGAGCGATACGTCGCTTTTCGCATCGCGTCACCAGCCCTGTCCCGGGTCCAAGGTTGCAAGCGGTGCTGGGTAGCGTGGTCGAATCAACGTAGGCACACCAAACGGAGGCATCATGAAACGTGCGAGTACGCTACTATCGCTAACTGCCGTCTTGTTCGTCGCGTCGGCCGGCCAGGCTGGCGACAAGAAGCTCGTCCACGCGGGATTCTGCTCAGCTGAAAACCCTGATATCAACGACGTGCGCGTCACGGAGTTCATCGAGGCGCTGGCTGACGTGTACGTGGCATGCCCTGTCGTGCGCGACAAGCTCGGGACCAGCAGTGATTTGGAGAACTTCGAAGCATACTTCGACTTCGTTGCCGTCGATGTCCCCGGCTCACCAAGCCAGGTGACCGTAGAGTGCTCCCTGTTCGCCACGAACCCCGTCGACGGGAGCGACTACGACGAGGATTCGGAGACGTTCAACGACACGACCTTCAGTAGCGGCATCCCTGAGGTAACGCTCACATTCGATGTCAACCAGCTGTCCTCAGAACAGGACAGGGCGTACACGCTCTGGTGCGAGCTTACGGATGGCGACGTTCTCGGGGGAATTTTGTACGACGAGCCGAACTGAGCCTCAGGTCGGCCGAGATTTGGCCGAGATTCCCATGGGGTTGATAAGCCAATCGGTATCTGAATCCGAGGCCGCGTCCGCGCGACGCGACGAGCTCGAACGGGAAGGAAACAGACTATGAAACGTGCAAGCGCAGTTCTTTCGTCGGTCGCGGCCCTACTGGTTGCGGCAGGCGCACAGTCCGCCGACAGCAAGCTCGTTCCTGCGGGGTTTTGCTCGGCTGAGTACCCGGCGGGTACGCTCTTCCAGAGCGTCCGCGTGACCGAGTTCTTCGAAGTCGTGTCGGCCGGTGTGCTCGGCCACGTCAACATGGCCTGCCCCTTCATCCGCGACAGGCTTTCCGAGGATTTGGAAAGCTTCGTGGCCTACTTCGAACGCATAGAAGTCGATAGTACTCCGCCAGACGGGCTCCCTTCCGGGGGCGTGGATTGCCAACTCTTTGCCACGAACCCGCTGGATGGTGGCGATTACGACGAAGTCTCCAAGGAGTTCAGCGACGTCTTTGGTGGAAGTAATGTCTCGCTTACTTTCGACGTCTCGGGTCTGGACGCTAGCAACGACCGGACCTACACGCTCTGGTGTGAGCTCGACGAAGGGGACATTTTCGGTGGCGTCCTCTACTCAGAGCTTTGATGCAGGGTCCGGACGGGGCGTCCGGGTCGTTGCCATTGGAAGCGTCATCGCGATGGCCGTGCTCGTCACGGTTATCGCGATGCGCAGGGGGTCAGCACCGAATGCCCTCACGGTAGGCAAGCCAGCGGCTCCTGACGATGTCCCTCCTACGGCGTCGGCCGCCAGCCCCGCAGGAAACGTGGTCAGTACAGGGCAGCAACTACCGGTGTGGTCATCGCAGGCCCATTTCACGCAGGGCCATTCCGCTACAATCGGCGCGCAGACACGCACCGGCAATCCGGAGAGCGATGACTTGACGCTTGAGCAGCGGCGGCGGCTCGCCAAGATCCGGCGAGAAGAACGGCGCCGTGAGAACATCCAGCGCATCGAGTCAGAAAACACCGACTTCAATTGGGCTGTCCCAACCGAAGGAGCAATTCGTACGGTGATTCAAAACCTGGACCCCACCGAGTTCCTGTCGACGCGCCTAGTCTCCGCAAGGTGCAAGAGCTCTGCGTGCGAAGTCGTCGTTGGCCACGGCTCTCGTCAGGAGTCCAGAAGATTCCCGTATCGCTTCAAGGTGCGCGGAAGAGAGATCGGCCACAAGTACGGCATCAAGGACGCCCAACCGGACGGCACCTACCGAACGACGGTGTATCTGACGCGCGAAGGTCACAAGGCCCTGTAAGCCAGCCCGTCCGAAATGAACGGCCCCAAGCAATGTGGGATACTCTAGCCGACACCTCAGAACAGGAAGGTCGGCAGCGTGCTTACACAACCCACATCACGAGCGCTCTTCGGACAGCGCGGCCGCAGTACACCCCGCGGGGAGCGCAACGTGTTCGTCCTTGCACTCGCACTCGTTCTCGGCGGCTGCAGCTCGGACGGTGAAGCGGCGCGCGGCCCCGATGCAACCGCGTCCGGAACCGGCGGAGCAGCCGGGACGAGCAGTGGCGTGGGTGGCGAAGGCGGTAACGCTCCGCTCGACTTCCCGATGGGCATTGGCGGCGGCCCAGGTGGAGCTGGCGGTGCCGAGGGTGTAACGATCAGCGACGACTACGTGAGCGACGTCGAGGTCGCGGTCCTCGACTTTGCGCGCACGATCCTTGAGGTGACCTGGACGCAGACGTTGCCCGCGGACGAAACCTGGGTCGAGTTCACGTTCGAGGAGGGCAACGTGCTGGCGTCGCCACCGCGGAACGGTGAAACGGGCGCGCATCGGGAAGTCGTGCTCGGGGTTCCAGCGGAGACGGAGGTCGTTATCCGTATCGTCAGCAGCGACGGCGGACAGGCGTTCGCGACGAGCAACCACATGGGCAGGACCGGCGCTGTCCCGAGCAGCATGCCCACGCCCGAAGTCCTGTCCTACGATCCAGCTCTCGCTAGTCCCGATCGTTGGCTGTTCGGTTCGGTGGAAGACTCGGTGGGCGGCGTGGCCAGCACCGACGCCTATTACCGCTCCGTGTTTTGGCTCTATATCATGGACCGCCGGGGGCGCATCGTCTGGTACTACGCCGACCCCGCTAGCAACGCGACATCGTCGTTCCAGCGGATCGCCCGTGACGGCCAGTATATCTGGATCGAGAAGAAGCAGTTCAACAGCCCCACGGTGCAGGAAGCCCTGAAGGTCACCCTGGACGGGAGTTTCATGGAGGCGATTCCACTGCCGGGATTCAGGGATTGCATCGAGGTCACCGACGACGGAAGCGTACTTTACGACGCGGGCTTCGAGCTCCGTGAGATGAGCCGTGACGGCGAGATCCGGGCTATCTGGAATTGTGAGGAGCACTACGGAGACGACTTCAACTGCTACACGAACACTATCAACTGGAATCCAGACGAGGACACGGTGGTGTTGTCGTTTCCATACGAGGCTACCGTCGTCGAGATCGATCGCCAGACAGGAGCGTTGCTGCGCCAGTACGGAGACGCGCCCGGAAGCTGGGCCTTCTCACCGGAGATCTGGCGGTTCGAGTATCAGCACTTCGCCAACGTGACGCCCGAAGGCACGCTGCTCGTGTCGTCGCACATGCCCGGCTATTCCGATACGCGAGCTCCGGTCGCCGGACAGCACGCCTTCATGGAGTTCGAGCGCGACTTCGAGACGGAAACTCTGGAGTACAAGTGGCACTACCAGGAAGGCGACGAGTGGGCGATGTTCAAGGGCATGGCCATTCGGTTGCCGAATGGAAACACGCTGGCCAACTACGGCACCGGGGGCGTGATTCGTGAAATCACGCCGGACAACGAGACGGCGTTCCACGTCAAGTTCGACGTCGAGGACGGCAATGACTTCTTCAACAAGATGGTCGGACACAACGTACTCATCGACGACCTCTACGCGCTCAACGGTGGGCCGGAATGAGGTTTCACTGGTCGATACCGATCATCGAGCTCGGGCCGAACCAATTCCGCGAGCCCAGTAGCGCGAAGTTGCCCGTTGCCCCGTCGACGTGATGCAGGCCCAGATTCTGAATGACGAAGAGATGCTCCCTGACGACGGTCATCGAAGTGGTTTCATCCCAGCCGTCATCCAGCTGCGTCCGCGTCCCCGTGATGGCATCGACGACGTAGAGTGTGGACCCATGGACGGCATAGAGCGTATGCTCGAGCGCCGTCATTTCGGTGGGCTCATCCCAGGAATCGCTGCCCAGTCGCTCGCGTGAGCCGTTCGTAGGATCGACGATGTAGAGCACCTGGCCGCTGACGACGAAAAGGCGCTCCCCGTTCGATGTCATCGCTGCGGCAGTCGCCCAGTCATCGGTGCCCGCTCGGGTGGGCGCGCCGGTATCCGGTTCGATCCGGAACAGCTGTGAGTCCGAGACGACGTAAAGCGCGTTCGCGAGCGCGGCCAGTTCTTGGACGTCATCCCACACGCGGTCACCGATCGCGTCGCGCGCGGCCGTCGAGACGTCGATTCGGTAGAGTTGCCCTGAGTCGATCACGTAGAGAAACACCTCGAGAGCGGTCATCTCGAGAGCGGTCATGGGGCTGCCGTTGGTCCACCCGGCGGACAGCACCTCCCAGTCGCCGAAAATGGGCTCCACACGGTGTATGCGTTCATTGTGGAGCACGTACAGGACGCCCCTGTCCGGCCATGTGCACGGGGAGCATTCGGGCCCTTCCGGCGTGCCGGCGTCGTTGGCCGCGCCACCGCCACCGTCCTGCTCCGCCTCCTCTCCTCCTGTGCCAGTGCCCCCGACGCTCCCAGTTTCGCCGCCAGCCGCGCCGCCAAAGCCGAAGTCACCGCTGGCTCCGCCGGCCGCGCTTGCGTCGACGTCGTGATCTCCGCCGGCGCCGTGGTCGCCTCCGGCGTTGGTGCCATGGTCCCCGCCGGCGTGGACACCATTACCCTTCGCAGTCGCGCCCGCAGAGCCGCCCTCGGACAGATTCTCTCCCGCGGCCCCGGTCCCGGAAGGAGGCACAGTGTGGGGTAGAGCAAAGGGATTCCCGTTCAGGCCTTCTCCGCAGGATGCCGTGACAAGGGCGACGAGGGCGCTTCCGATCGCGGTACGCGAACACAAGAGCCATAGGTGCATCGCCTTCATGAGATTTGCATTCAGGGAGCAAACGTTCCGCCGAGCCAGGCTGCGGGCACGAGGGAAAGCACCGTTCTTGCGTCACGCCGGTGAACTTGCCCCAAGAGCTCCGACTCCGCCCAGAGCCCGAGGCGTGCACTCAAGTCGATGTTGACGCCCAGCGTCGGGCCGGCGGCGAAGAGACCGGATGTCCTGAGCGCGCGTCCAGGAACTGTTTGAAAAACCACGCCCGCCTGGGCGGCGCCGCCTATCCAGGCGCTGCCGCCTTCGAACGCCGCCGGCCAGAGCCAGCCGGCGGAACCGATGCCCTGCCATTCGACGACGTCGTGTTCGGAAGCACGGCGGGCATCGGCGGAAATGAGCGGCCCGGCGCCGAAGCCTGGCCGAAGGCCGATGCGAACGCCGTAGCCCATTCCAATTCCCGGCGTAGTTGCGGCGAAGACGCCGGGCCCGATCAAGAGCTTGGTTCCAGCGTCGCGCGTTTCTCGGAGGGAGAGGCTTGCACTAGCGCTGCGGTCCAGAGCTTGTTGCTCCGTGATGGGCACGGGCACGAATTCGCCTGTCTGGTCGATGAAGCCGCTATAGTAACCGGGGCCAAACCGAGTCGAGAACAGTCCGCGCTTGACCGCTTCATCGAGCGATCCTCGCGCTTGGGCAGTGGAGGGATGAAACTCGAGCGTGCTGAAGAGAAGCTCCTGACCAGTGCGTGGTTCGAAGTGAGCTTCTCCTCCATGGCTGCGGAGGTAAATCGTGAGACCGGCTGGAAGCAGCAGATCGACCAGGAAGTTCGGTTCGACGTTGACGGTTGCCAGCCGGCGGCCCTTCTCGTC
Organism: Polyangiaceae bacterium; assembly: GCA_036393455.1. Classification (GTDB taxonomy): domain Bacteria; phylum Myxococcota_A; class Polyangia; order Polyangiales; family Polyangiaceae; genus DASWGX01. The sequence goes on along the minus strand of DASWGX010000452.1, from coordinate 7,533 downwards.
CTCGACCAGAAACGCGCGAGCCCCCCATGGTATGTCGTTGAGCCACGCACCCTTGTCCCGCCTTTCCGTCAGAGTGAGGATCGCAACGCGCCCATCGATGTCAGGCGGCCGAGCTATGACCGAAAGCCGCGCGCGAGCGTTCGTGACGCTTCGATTCGCCGAGCTGATGAAAGCGTAAACCTCGCTGTACTCGATGCGCTTGTCGCGATTGACGTCGGCGGCCCCGCGCAAGGCAGACAAGAGAGCGTGTGTAAAAACGCCATGTCGTATTTCGTCCCATTCGTGGGCCATCGTATCCTCCGCGGAGGCCATGAGGGCACCTACGTGAGGAAAGCGAGCCAGTGTCGAGCGGAGTAAGAACGCGGCTGCATCGGGGGCGGATACCCTGACCGATTTCGCTTCGGCGTCCCGGGGTCGCACGACTCCCGCGGCGTGGCAAGCGTCGACGAAGAGGTGTACGTAGGCGGCCGGAAGGCGATTCAGAATTTCCTCGTACAGGAAGGTCTGATTGATCCCGCCGTCGAGCAGCGTCAAGGTCGGCGTCTCGCCGGCTACGACGCCGTGACCGCTGAAAAAAACGAAGACAGTGCTTCGATCCCCGGCAGCATGATCGCTCGATAGCATGCGGCGGAGCTTGCTGACGGCGGCTCGAACGTGGAACAACGTCGGGGGCTTTGCCCGGTCGACCAGGTGCGGATAGAGCCTCTGCGTTTCGCGGTCCATGATGGCGAGCAGGGTCCCCGACGCGGCCCTTTCCATGATGAACTCGTAGAAGGCCGCGGCGTCATCGTCGGCGAAACGCAAGGGTGGAAGGCCTTCACGGGACGTCCCTCGCGCCGTGCTCTCGGGCGGCGAAACCATTCGCGAAGTGAGACTGGCACATACCTTGCTTGTGATGGCAAGGGTGATCCGTCCGTGTGACCGGGGTGAAGCGCCGGTCCGCTGAAAGCGGCTTGGCCCTACCCCCCCCGCGTAACCGAATAAATGACCGCGTCATGGGTCGTCCCCCGGAGCACCAGGCGGCGCCTGAGCACTCCTTCGCGCACGGCTCCTACTTTTTCGGCGACGCGCTGACTGCCGAGGTTCGCCGTCGACGCCACGATCTCGAGCCGATCGAGCTCGGTGTGACGGTGCGCCCATTGGACCAGGTTGCGCGCGGCGGCGGTGGCGACGCCGCGCCGTACCGAGTCCGTGCGAACCCAGTAGCCGAGGTTCGCGAGTCGGTTCGAGGCGTCGATGGCGTTCAAGCCGCAGCCGCCGAGCAGCCGGCCGTCCGGCGCGACGATGGCGAACTGAAGCTCGAACGCGCGCTGAAACGCTTCGATCTGCCGCTCGATCCAGGCGCGCGCGTCCTGTTGTCCGTAGCCGGGATGGCACCACGGCATCCACGGCGCGAGCTCCGCCATCGAGGTTCGGACAGCGTCGCACAGAGGTTTGACGTCCTCCAGACGGTAGGGGCGGATGAGGATGTCGGGAGTCGTCACGTCACTGGAGCAGGCCCTGACGTTCCAAGAGCGGTTCCAGCCGAGGTGGCCGGCCCATGAATTGCTGGAACAGGGCCATGGGATCTTCGCTGTCGCCGCGCTCGAGGATTGCGGTGCGGAATTCTCGCCCGACGCCGGCGTCGAAGACGCCCGATTCTTTGAAGCGGCTGAACGCGTCGGCGTCGAGCACCTCCGCCCATTTGTACGAGTAGTAGCCGGCGGCATAGCCGACCGGGTGAGCGAACAGGTGTCCGAAGCCGGCGATCATCGAATAGTCCTCCGGGAGCGGCGTGGGCGAATACTCCGCCAGGATTCGGTTGGCGAACGCGACGACGTCCTCTGCGCCGTCGGGATCGAACTCGAGATGCAGCGCGAGGTCGGCCGCTGCGAAACCGAGCTGCCGCATCTGGGCCGTGCCCGCGCGGTACGTCTTTACCGCGATGAGTTTTTCGAGCAAGCTCGGCTCGATGGGGGCGCCGGTCTCGTAGTGGCGCGCGAACAGGTCCAGGCCTTCGCGTTCGGAGCACCAGTTTTCCATGATCTGCGAGGGGAGCTCGACGAAATCCTGAGCGACGCGGGTGCCGCTGAGCGAACGGACGCTGACGCGACTCAAGCAATGATGCAAAAGATGCCCGAACTCGTGGAACAAGGTCTCGACGTCGCGGTGGCTGAGCAAGCTCGGTTTGCCGCCGGCGGGCGGGTTGCCGTTCATGCAGAAGACCGCCACTTGTGGCGACGGCGGAACGGCCGTGACGAGGCCGTGCATCCACGCGCCGTCGCGCTTCGTTTCGCGCGGATAGGGATCGACGTAAAACCAGCCGAGGCGCGTGCCGTCGCCGTCGAAGATGCCGTAGCCGCGGATCATCGGGTGCCAGACGCTGAGCTCGGGCGCCGCGTCGATGCGCACGCCGAACAGCCGTCGCGCGGTTTCGAAGGCGCCTTCGAGCACGCGCTCCAGTGGAAAGTAGGCACGCAGTACTTCTTCGTCGAAGTCGTAGCGGGCGCGCCGCTGCCGCTCGGCGAAGTACATCACGTCCCACGGCTCGAAGTTCTGGATGGGTTCGGGAAGAACGGTGTTTGCGAAATCGAGGAGCTCGCGCTTTTCTCGCTCGAAAGCCTCACCCGTTTTCTGCGTGAGCTCCTGGACGAAACGGCGCGCCTCGCTCGAGCGCTTTGCCATGCGATCCTCGAGCACCAGCTCGGCGAAATTGTCGAAGCCGAGCAGCTTGGCCTTGTCGCGCCGGAGCTTGAGAATGCGTACGATGAGCGGCCGATTGTCGCAGGGGGCGGCCGTGGCCCGACCGTTGAACGCGCGCCAAATGGTTTCGCGCAGGGCGCGGTCGTCGGCGTATGTCAATACGGCGAGGCGGCTTGGCTCCTGCAGCGTGAAACGGTGGCCCGGGACGCCCTTTTCCTTGGCGGCGTCGCGCGCCGCATCGCGCGCGGACGGAGGCAAGCCAGAAAGGCGCGCTTCGTCTGCGACGACGAGCTCGAACGCGACGGTCGCGTCCAGCAGGTTCTCCGAGTACTTCGTGGTGAGGCGCGAGAGCTCTTGGTCGATTTCGCGCAGGCGCCGCTTGCCTACTTCGTCGAGCTCGGCGCCGTGGCGCTTGAACTCGTCGAGGGTCTTTTTGAGCAAACGGCCGCGCGTGGCGTCCAGGGTCCGGGCCTCCGCCGACTCCGAGAACGCTGTGAGTCGCGCGTACAGGCCGGCGTGCAGCGGAATGCCGGACCAGAAGTCGCTCACCTTGGGCAGCACCGCATTGTAGGCCTCGCGAAGGGCAGGGGTCGTCGCGACCGATTCCAGGTGCTCGACGATGTTCATCGCCGTTTCGAGCCCCTCGGTGGCTCGCTCGAGCGCGCCCAGGGTATTTTCGTAGCCTGGGCTTTCCATGGCCTCGGCAATGGCGTCGAGCGCGCGCTGGCTCTTCGAAAGGAGCTCCTCGATGGCGGGCACGACGTGCTCGGCGGAGATCCGATCGAACGAGATGCGCGGGCCGAGGAAGAGCAGGGGGTTTACCATGGTCCAAAAGCAGATCTAGTCTCGGGAGATACGCGCGTCGAGGGACGGGCGAACCGCGTCGCGATCCTTCGAAAGGACGAGCCCACCCGAGAACGAGGACTATCGTGTCGAGTCGCTTGAATCGTCGCGAGCTCGTGGGGCTCCTGCTCGGTGCCTCGCTGGCCGCTGGCGGCTGCCGCCGGCGAACCGCGTTCCCGGGCTCGGTGCGCGGGGCCTCCGACGCGGTGGGTCACCGGCTGCGCGGACCGACGGTCGAGCAGGCGCGCGGGCAGCCCGTGCGCTCCGCCGTCGCAATCGTCGGCGGCGGGCCGAGCGGTCTCGCCGCGGCGCACAGGCTGGCGGAGCTCGACCTGGGCGACTTTCTGATTTTCGAGCTCGAACGCCAGCCCGGGGGCACGAGCGCGTTCGGGCTCGACGGTGTCGTGCCGTATCCCTGGGGTGCGCACTACCTGCCTTTGCCGTCGCGCGACAACCGGCCGCTCGTCGACTTGCTCGAGGCGATGGGCGCGCTCGAGCGCGACGAGCACGGCGAGCCTCGAGCGGCCGAGCACGTGCGCGTGCGCGAGCCCGAGGAGCGCGTGTTCTACGACGGGCGCTGGTACGAAGGGCTCGTCCCGCTCGCCGGCGCGACGGCGCACGACCGTGCGGAGCTGCGCCGCTTCGAAGCCGTGATCGCCCGCCACGTCGCGCGCCGCGACGGCGCCGGCAAACGCCCCTTCGCGCTGCCGCTGCGCCGCTCTTCGGACGCCGCAGAGTTCGCCGAGCTCGATCGCATGTCCGCCGCCGACTGGCTTCGTGCGCGCGGTTTCACGTCGCCGCTATTGCGTTGGTACGCGGGCTATGCGTGCCGCGACGACTACGGCCTGACGCTCGAGCACACGAGCGCCTGGGCGATGCTGTTCTACTTCGCCGCTCGCATTGGCGCGCCCGGCGCAGCTTCCGCGCCGTTTTTGAGCTGGCCCGAGGGCAATGGCCGTCTCGTGCGCCACCTTGCCGAAAGGGCGGGAAACCGGCTCTTGCTCGGCCGTCTCGTCACCGACATCGTGCCGCGCGCCGATCACGTCGACATTTCCGTCCTGGACGTCGCGAGCGGCAAGCTTGCGCTCTACCGCGCCGATCACGTGATCTTCGCGGCCCCCAAGTTCGTCGCCGGGCGCGTGCTGCGGCCGTTCCGCGACGCGCGCCCGGCATTCCTCGACGAGTTCAGCTACGGCGCCTGGCTCGTCGCGAACCTACACCTGTGCCGGCGTCCCGAGAGCGTCGGCTTTCCCTTCGCGTGGGACAACGTTCTCTACGATAGCCCGTCGGTCGGATACGTCTCTGCCACTCACCAGCGCCTGCGCGATCGGGGGCCCACCGTGTGGACGTACTATCTGCCGCTCACCGACGCCGGCCCCAAGCAAGCACGCGAGGCGCTGCTCTCCGCGACGCACGGCGAGCTCTGCGAAACCGTCATGACCGATCTTGGTCGCGCGCATTCGGATCTCGAAGACGTCATCGAGCGCATCGACGTGTGGCGATGGGGTCACGCCATGATCCGGCCGGTCCCGGGCTTCATCAGCGGACAGGCGCGAAAACGCGCACTAGTGCCGGTCGGCCGCGTCGAGTTCGCGCACTCGGATCTTTCCGGCGTGGCCCTGTTCGAGGAAGCCTTCGATCAGGGCATCCGCGCCGCCGAAGCCGTAGCGCGCGCCAAGGGGAGGGAGTTCGAGGGGCAGGGCGGTTGAAAGGCCCCGCCATACGCCTCGCGGCCTCAGAACCTTGCGCGCGGCGTTGACGCCGCCGCGCCACGCTAGACAACCTCTCGCCGATGAGCAGCACCGCCCGCCGGCCGCTCTCCTTCGGCCCCTGGCTCTTCGGGGCGCGCGTGGATCTGGCGCTCTTTGCCGGGAGCGCCGTGCTGGCGCTCGCGCTCGTCACACTCGGGCACGCGACGGGCATTTCCGATGCCCCGTTTCCGGAGTGGGGGTGGATAGCGTTCATCCTCGCCGTCGACGTCGCGCACGTGCACGCTACCTGGTTTCGCACCTACTTCGATGGGGACGAGCTCCGGCGCCATCCGCTTCGCTACGCGCTGATCCCGCTCGCAGCATGGGCCGCCGGCGTGACGCTCTACGGCTTTGGCCCGATGCTATTTTGGCGTGTGCTCGCGTACCTGGCGCTGTTCCACTTCGTGCGCCAGCAGGTGGGCTGGGTCGCGGTATACCGCGCTCGCGCCGGGCAGCGGAACGTCGTCGATCGGCTGATCGACGACGCCTGCATTTACGCCGCGACGGGCTACCCGGTGCTGGTGTGGCACGCTCGCCTCGACGAGACGCGGTTCGCCTGGTTCGTACGCGGCGACTTCGTGGATATCTCGGCGATCGCCGCACGCGCGCTGCCGTTCGCGCGTGCGGCGTGGCTTTTCGCGCTGGTGCTGTTCGCGGCGCGGCAGCTCCAGCGGTTTCGGCGCGAGCGCGTCGTCATGGCGGGCAAACTCTGCGTCGTCGTGGCCACGGCCGCGGCCTGGTACGTCGGCATCGTCGCCACGAACAGCGATTTCGATTTCACGGTGACGAACGTCATCGTGCACGGGGTCCCGTATTTCGGGCTGCTCTGGGCCTACGGGCTCGAGAGAAAGCGCGAGCAGCCGAGAGCCTTCGGCGCCAGAGTCGTCGCCGGCGGAGTCGGCGCGTTCGTCGTCGTGGTGTTCGGCCTTGCGCTCGCGGAGGAATTCTTGTGGGACCGTCTGGTGTGGCAGGAGCGCGCGTGGCTCTTCGGTGAAGGATCGGCGCTGCCTGCCTCCGTGCTCGCGTTCGTCGTACCCTTGCTCGCGGTACCCCAGGCGACGCACTATGTGCTCGATGGCTTGCTCTGGCGTCGTAGAGCCACCCGCGAACGGCCGGCACAGCGGCGCGCGCTCGGTTTCGGGTCCGGCGGCGAAATGCTGGCCGCCAAAAGCGCGTGAAAGGTTTTCTGGGTGACGTCGAGCAGCGTGTCCGAAGGTGACCTCTTGTGGCAGCCGAGCGACGCGGTTCGAAATGGCTCGAACATCGCCCGCTACCTTGCCTTTCTCGAACGGGAAAAGGCGCGGCGCTGCTCCGACTACGAAAGCTTGTGGCGCTGGTCGGTCGACGATCTCGAGGGCTTCTGGGCTTCGATCGTCGAGTACTTCGACGTCACGTTCCGCGCTCCGTGCGAGCGCGTTCTCCTCGAGCGCAAGATGCCGGGGGCACGCTGGTTTCCCGGAGCGCGGCTCAACTACGCGGAGCACGCCCTCCGGCACTCGGGCGACGATCTCGCCGTGATTTCTCTGGCGGAGGACGGCGCGCGCAGCGAGCTCAGTTTCTCCGGCCTTCGAGATCGGGTGGCGCGGGCGCGGGCGGGGCTCCGGCGCTTGGGCGTCGGGGTTGGCGATCGCGTGGCCGCTTGCGTCTCGAACGACGCGGACGCCCTGGTGTGCTTTCTCGCGACGGCGAGCCTCGGTGCCATCTGGTCGAGCGCCGCGCCGGAGTTCGGTGTGAAGAGCGTGCTCGACCGGTTCGCGCAGATCGAGCCCAAGGTGTTGATCGCCGTGGACGGCTACCACTACGGCGGCAAAGTGTTCGATCGCCGCGAAGCCGTCCGCGCCGTCGTCGCGGGCCTTTTGAGCGTCGAGAAAACCGTCGTCCTGACGCGGCTCGGTGGGTCCGCGGAAGGCCTGCCAAACTCGCTCGGCTTCGACGAGCTCACGTCCGAGCCGGGCGAGCTCGCGTTCGAAGCGGTTCCCTTCGACCATCCGCTCTGGGTTCTGTATTCGTCGGGCACCACGGGTCCTCCCAAAGCCATCGTGCAGGGTCACGGCGGCATCTTGCTCGAACACTTCAAGGCGCTCGCGCTCCACTGCGACCTCGGCCCGGGCGATCGGTTCTTCTGGTTTTCGACCACCGGTTGGATGATGTGGAACTTTCTCGTGAGCGGGCTGCTCTTGAAGACCACGCTCGTGCTCTACGACGGGAGTCCGGCATATCCGGACCTGCTCCACCTGTTTCGCCTCGCCGAGTCCGA
>DASWGX010000451.1:0-9967 GCA_036393455.1 Polyangiaceae bacterium | reverse complement strand
CATCGTGCACCGGGACCTGAAGCCGGACAATGTCATGGTCGTCTCGTCGAGCGCCCAGCAGTACGCCAAGGTGCTCGACTTCGGCATCGGGGCCTTCCTCGATGGCGCGCCGGACGTTGCTGCGCCGGCGCTCACGCGGAGCCAGGAGATCGTCGGCACTCCCTGCTACAGCGCGCCGGAGCAGCTGCGCGGGGAAGCCGCGACCGAAAAATCGGACCTGTACGCGTGGGGGCTCGTCTTTCTGGAGTGCTTGACGGGACAACGGGTCATGAACGGCGCCACGCTGGCGGAAGTGTTTCAGCGCCAGCTGAGCCCGCTCGCGGTCCCGTTGCCCGCGGCAATCGCCACCCACCCGCTCGGCGAAGTCTTGCGGCGCGCGCTCGTGAAAGCTAGCCGCGAACGGACCGGCGATGCGCGCCGACTCTTGAGCGATTTGCGGCGAGTTCCTCTGGGCGACCTGGTCGGTCGAATCGAAGGCGTGGCGTCCTCACGACCTCAGCCCACGCTCATGATCGACGGCACGAGCTTTTCGGGTGAACAGCGGCAGGCGACGGCGCTCTCCTGCAGTTTGAGCGTGCTCGCGCTCTCGGACGATCGCCCGGACGCCGAGACGCTGGACGCGACCGTGCGCGAACAACTGAACCTGTGCGCCGATATCGTCACGCGCTTCGGCGGGTACGTGACCGGCACGCTGGCCAATCGACTGATCGCCGTGTTCGGCGTGCCGCACGCTTCGGACAACGACGCGCGCCACGCCGGACTGAGCGCGCTCGAAATCGCGTCGAAGATCGAGGCGCGCCGGCCCGTGCTTGCGGCCCAACGGGGATTCGATCTCGAGCTCCACATCGGCATGCATACCGACGTCGTCATCATCAACCCGGACGGCAGCGCGTCCGGCCCGGCGCTGGACGTCGCGGCGCGCCTGGAGAGCCTGGCCGAAGCGGGAACGACGCTGGTCAGCGGGGCGACGCGCCAGTTGCTCTTCAGACATCTCAACCTGATGCCGGCGCAGGCGGCTGCTTTTCCCGGGACGCGCGCAGCCATCGAGCTGTACGCCCTCGTGTCGAGCAATTCCGCCGCCCTTCCATCCGCTCCGGCGGGCGGCGGCCCGAGCGTGGCGCTCGTGGGCCGGCGCGACGAGATGGCGCTGCTGCGGTCTCATTTCGACGGCGCGCGCGCCGGAGACGGCCGTGCGGTCCTCTTGCGAGGCGATCCGGGCGTGGGCAAGTCGCGCGTCGTCCGGGAAGTGACGGCGCACGCGCGAAGCATGGGAGCCGCAACGATCGAATGCCAGTGCCTGCCCGAGGACGTCAACACCGCGCTCCATCCGGTGACGAGCTCCCTTCGCCGCCATTTCCAAGTGGACGGCGAAGGCGGCGCGCGGCTGTCGCTGCTTTCCGATGCCCTTTCCGGCTGCGCTTTGGACGCCGCGGAATTGATGCCGATCATCTGCGCCTGGCTCGGTCTGGACGAGCTCTCCAACTACCCGCCAACGCGACTCTCTGGAGAGCGTCAGAGAGAGCTCCTGCTCGACGCGCTCGCAAAGCTGCTCTGCTGGATCGGCCGGGACGCGGGCACTGTCATCGTGCTCGAGGATCTCCAGTGGGCGGATGCGACGACTCGAGAGCTCATCGGACGTCTCGTCGGGGTCGCGCCGCAACACGCCGTGCTCGTGCTCTTGACGGCACGAACCGAGTTCGGTCCCGAGCCGAGCGGCACTCGCCTGCTCGAACTCCAGGGTCTCGAGCCCAGCGCGGCGGAGTCGCTGGTCAAGGCGCACGCGGGTGCCGTCACGCTCGACCCGAGCACCGTGAGCCGCATCGTGGCGCGCGCGGACGGAATCCCGCTGTTCGTCGAAGAGCTCACGCGCGACTTCGTGGAAACGGGCGCGCGCACGCCGGGCAGCGCCCAGGCGTCGCGCGACCTCATCCCGCTCAGCCTCCAGGACCTGCTGAACGGCCGCCTCGACCGCCTGGGCCAGGCGAAGGAAATCGCTCAGCTCGCGGCGGCCATCGGGCGCGAATTCGACGCGGAGCTGGTCGGCGCCATTTCCCTACAAGGCCTTCCGGAGCTCAGAACGCACCTGGATACCCTGGTCGACGCGCAGCTGCTGCGGCGCGAAGTGGACGCGAAGGGCACGCGCTACGAATTCCGTCATGCGCTGATTCGCGAAGCGGCCTGGGACAGCATGCTGGCGTCGCGACGCCGAGCCGTGCACCGCGCCATCGCGACTCACCTGGAAGCGATCGCACCCGACGGCCAAAGGTCCGACCCGGCGCGCCTCGCTCACCACTACACGCTCGGCTCGGAAGCGGAGAAGGCCATCGACTACCGCTTGCTCGCCGGGCAGCGAGCGGCTCAGGCATCCGCGTACCAAGAAGCGACGGAGCATTTTCAAGCAGGTCTTTCCTTGCTCGAGGCGGTAGCCGATCAGCGCGATCGCACTTCGCGGGAGATCGACCTGCGCAACGCGCTGGGCGGTGTGCTCATTGCCACGCAAGGGTTCGCCACCGACGCCGTGGTCGACTGCTTCACGCGGTCCGGCGACTTGCTCCGGCGCGGCACGACCAGCCCGTCCCGGCGCCTGATGACGCTCAAGGGGCTGTGGACGTTTCACAACGCGAGCGCTCGCTATCCGGTTGCTTCCGAAATGGCGGAGCAGCTGCTCGAGCTGGCCGCCGCCGAAGGCGGCCCGGAGTTTCACCTGGTCGCCCACGAATGCGCGTGCCAGACGGCCGTGCTCATGGGCAAATTCAACGCCGCAGTCCAGCACGAGGCCAGCTGCAGCCGCGTCTTCGATCCGGGCTCGCAGCGCGAACACGGAGCGCGCTACGGGCTCGACCCCCGGCTTTCTTCGCTTTCGTTCGCGTGTACGGCCAACGCCGCGCTGGGACGTATCGAGAGCGCGCGGCAGCAGCTCGACCTCTTGTTGGGCGAAGCTCACGGGCTCGGCTTTCCGGCACTGGAGGCGCCGATCCTGGCGCAAGGGGCCTGGGTAGAGCTGCTCCTCGGGGCGGCCGGGCCACGCTTGCAGGTACCGCCCGAAGCTTGCTTGGAGAAAGCCGGCAAGGCGGTCGCGCTCGCCTCGGAGTTCGGCTTGCGCTTCGCGGAAGGTTACGGACGACTGGTAATGGCCATGGCCGGTTGCCCATCCGGCGACGAAGCCAGTTTGAACGGCTTGAAGCTCGCGATAAAGATGTGGCGCCTCTCTGGGCTCCGGGCGGCGCTCAGCTGGCACCACGCGTTCTTGGCGCAGGGACAGGTCGCGAGCGGGGACTACGCCGGCGCACTGCTCAGCGCGGAAGAGGCGCTGGAACACTGCAAGCGCACCGGGGAAGGCTACGGCCTTTCGGAGGCACACAGAATCTTGGGATTGGTGCTGGGCGACGAAAAAAGCCCCAACCACGACCGCGCTCGTGCCGTCGCCGCGTACGCTGAAGCTCTGAAGAGCGCGCGCCGACAAGAGGCCCGCTGGCTGGAGCTTCGCGCGGCGTACACCCAAGCAAACCAGCTGCGAGACGATGTCGACGCTGGAGAGAACCTCACTCGAGTACTCGACTGGTTCGAGCAACAGGGCGAGGGCGCCGACACGCCGCTGGTGAAAGCCAGCCGGGCGCTTCTCGCGTGAAACGGCGCCCCGACCCCCGATCGGCGGCGAACCCGAGGTAGGCCTTGGCGAAGGGCCGCTGTCCGCGGCGATAGACGAGCTTGAGGTCGAGCCACCGCTTCACCACGGCATCGAAGCCGCCCGCCGCCCTGCACCGCGTCCCGGCTCGGGGCCAGCGCGCGAGCGCCGCGGCGCATTCTTCGGTGCACAGCCCCGCGTCGCACAGCTCACGCAGCAATGTCCGCCAGGTAGGCTCATGTTCGCCGGAAACCCTGAGCTGCTGCTGCGAAAATACGATCCCGAGCGCGGCTCGTCCGGGTTCGAGCAGGCCTCGCAAAGGCAAATCCACGTAGAGCGAGCCGCCCGTGCGGCGTTCTCCGCAGTGACGCTCGAGGAGACCTTCCACGGTCGAAAGACAGCCGTTCCACGCTATCTCGGTCAGGTAGTGCAACAACCCTGAGCGTGGAAAGACCCCGTACAGCTTCAGCTCCGGCGGCCGGCGCGCTGTCATGACGGAAAAGTGGATGAAATGCGCGCCTGCCGGCAGGGCGCCGATGCAGCGCTCGATGCAGCCACGCTCGACGCACGTCAGCGCCCGGCGCCGAATCGTGGCGGCCGCTTGGTTCAGAAGCTCCGGAAGCTCGGAGCGCCGGTCGCCGCCGATGGGGGCGAACGGATCGACGTAGGACGGAACCGCGCAGACGCAAACGTTGGCACCGGCGGAGCTCGGCCGATCGGCGCGATCGAACTCCAGCCACGCCACGGGCACGGACGAGCAGAGCGCGGACGTACCGCTAGCGAAACAACGCGTCAGCCGTCGAAACGGCGTCATGCCGGCTGCTCCGCGGCGCCGCGGGAACTTCCGCGACAGCGAACGTCGCTCGACCGATATCAAGAGATCGACGGGCGGGTCCCGCGGCGGAGCCAAGCGGCATTCCAGGTACTGGGCGCCGCCGAGCTCGGGAAAACGAGCCGCCAGCGCCAGGATGCGCGAGAGCGCGCGCTCCGAAACCAACACCCGGCTAAGGTCCGGTGCAACGAGCTCCAGCGCTCGATGCGCGGAACAGCGCGCCGCGGGCGCGCCCTTCACGTCACCACACCGGATGCGGCGCCATGGCCGTCTCCGGGTAGAGCTCCGCTTTGAGAAGCTCGAGAACGTCGTCCCAGTCCTGACTCGAGGGATAGGGCGGATACTCGTCGTATCGATGCTTTTCCAGGTACGCGAGCACCTTCATCAGCCTTTTGCGGCGAGCGCCGGTGAGCCGCGGCGAGGTCAGGTACTCTGCGACGTAATCCTCGGTGTGGTCGCAATAGAGTGTGTGCTCTCCACCGGCGAAGATCGCGTAGAGAAACGACAGTACCGGATAGTTTCGGTTCCGGTAGTGGAGCCGGTAGTTCATCAGCCCCCGCATCTCGTTCATTTTCTTCTGATCCGAGCGACCGAGCGCCTGGTACCACTTGTCCGTACCTTTGCCCTTTCCGCTCCTGGTGGTCTTCTTCCGAGTTCCATACGCCATCGTGCCAACCCTTTCTGTCGCGTAGCGACGCCGCGGGGCGGTGCTGCTTCCAATCGATGCACCGTGCAAAAACAGACTTGCACGCTCGACGACGCGAAAGCCATTACATGTCATTTCATTGTTATGTTCGATCGTCGCTCCGCTGCTGCCGCCGGACTACGACTACGGGCGCGACGCGGCGCGCGGAGGGAATCGCCGCCCGCGACATCCCTGCGCGCAGCGAGTTGCGACCGAGCTGGACGAGCTTGCGCGCGTTCGCCGGCGAGGTCCCCAATCGCCGCGCGATCTCGGTGTAGTCGTGTCCCTCACTTCTGGCCATCACCGCGGCGCGCTGCGCGGCCGGGATGTGATTCAGTAGACGGAGGGCCGAGCTGAGCTCGCGTCGCGCGACGAACAGGCGTTCGGAATCTGGAGTCGCGTCCGCCAGGGCGGCCTGTTCGCGCTGCGGGGCGCCTTCCCAACGGTGGCGCGCCCGTGCCCGAAGGCGGTCACGTCCGAGATTGGCGATGACCGTGGACCACCAAGCACGCGCGTTGACGATGCGTTCACGGCCGTAGCGGAACGCTTCGGTGGCCCGAAGGGAAGCCTCGCTGAAGAGATCGTCGGCGTCGGCTCCGTTCCCGCGCGTCCAAAACGCGCACAGGCGTTCGAGCGCTGCGCGGTGCGCGCGCCAAAACGTTCCGAGCTCGATATCCGGAGACGGCGCACCCGAACGTCCGGCGCTCGCGACGTGATTTTCGCGCGAGCCGCGGGCCGCGACGGCGCGAGCGGGAGAAGCGCCGGAAGGCTGGTACGAATTCAAGCTCAGACTTTTCCTTTCGCGGCCACCCGTGCCGGCGAGACCACTCGAGACCCGCGGGCTCGAAAGCCGCCTGTCTCGTGCCCGCGGCTCGACCGCCGAGCGGAGCCGGCTTTTCCAGGCCCCCCCGTGGTGTTTTTCGTATCACGGCGCCCCGCGCCGGATCCATTACACGCCGATTACACGCCGTATGCTCCGCGTTACCGCGGAATTTTGGCGCTCGGCGCGTTCATTACAGATCCGTTACGTGACATTACACGGGCATTACACGGACATTGCGCGAGGGGCTCGCTCCGGGCGCACGACGCTCCGTCAGCGCGGCCCGACGTGAGGCCGCGGAATCGGTCCCTGGGCGCTGTGCGCCGCGTTCGAGTACATGAACTGAACCGGCACCGTCGCGCGACCCGACACGGTGCGGACCTCCTCGAACACCTGGCGCAAGTCCGGCGCGGCGAAGATGGGTTGATCGCCCACTTCTCGCCCCCAGCGCGACGCCCAGCCGAGGACTTCGTTCCGGCGCGTTCGGATCGCGTCGCACACGTCCGGGTCGGTGCGAAACTCGTTCATCTGGTGGTACAGCGTCGCGACAACGTTTTTCCAGGGCCAGTCGAACACGACGACGCCGTTCTCCCTCCCGAATACGTCGAACTTCGAGTAGGCGCTGGCCGCGTAGTACAGCGTGGCGCTCCTCGTTCCGCTCGGCGCGTGAACCGAGCCATGATAGCCCCCGAGACCGCTGAGCGACGAAGACCCGTTCAAGCGCAGGACCGCACCCGGCGGGAGGATGAAGTTGAAGATCGTCGCTCCCAAGTCCCGCCGAGAAATGGCTCGATCCTGGAAAAGGCGCAGCAAGAGCGCGCGGATGTCGGCTTCGCCGACCGTGCGCGCCTTCGCGTGCTCCACGATGAACGACGGGCGCGAATCGCAGCTCAACGCCTGCCCCGGAAAGTACTGCCGCATGACGTTGTTGAGACGCTCGTCACGCATGGCGTTCTCGAGCGCGCCATCGATGGCCTCGATGTCCTTGAAGCTCCAGGGTCGCTTCCCGCCCAGGTAAACGTTCTGAAACTGCATTTGTGGCACGAGCTTGCCGCCGTGAAACATGAGGTCATCGAGCGGGGAGACTTCGGCGCCGCGCGCCACCTTGCTCGGCGCCGACCACTTCTCCCCGGGAAGGGCGCTGTCTCGGTAGTAGCGACGCTCCGCGCGCGACCCCTGGCGCACCTGAACTCGCATCGGCTGTCGGGGCCGCTTGCCCTGATCTTTTTTCATGCTGCTCGAACCGACACCGCACGGCTTCGAAACCGGGGCTTCGAATCCAAGGACGTGCGAGCGGGCGAGCTGTGAAGGACTTTCGACCCCGCCGCGGACCCCACGGGTGGCGCCCGACTCGTCGCGGTCGCTCTCCCCCCGCACTGCCTACTACGTTGCGGCCGCGCAACGGCCCGATTTTCAATGCAGCGTGGATACGCGCTGCCCGCGCGCGGATCGCGACGGCGCTCGCCGGTGCTTACTTCCCCTTACCGGTCGGGCTGGGTTTCGCCTTGCCCTTCTTGTCCCCTGCGTGCCCGTGAAACGTGCGCGTCGGAGCGAACTCCCCGAGCTTGTGACCGACCATGTTCTCGGTGACGAATACCGGCACGAACTTCCTGCCGTTGTGGACCGCGAAGGTGAGACCGACGGCTTCGGGCAAAATAGTGGAGCGCCGCGACCAAGTCTTGATGACCTTCTTCGACCCCGCCGCCGTCGCGTCTTCGATTTTCTTGAGCAGGTGCCCGTCGATGAACGGGCCTTTCTTGATACTTCGGGCCATGCCTAGCCTTTCGCTCTGCGATCCTTGACGATCATGGAGTCGGTGCGCTTGTTGTTGCGCGTCTTCAGGCCCTTGGCGAGTTGACCCCATGGCGAACACGGATTGCGCCCGCCGCTCGTGCGTCCCTCGCCGCCACCCATCGGATGGTCGACGGGGTTCATCGTAACGCCTCGGTTGTGCGGCCTGCGCCCGAGCCAGCGGCTGCGTCCCGCCTTGCCCAAGCTCACGTTCTGGTGCTCGAGGTTCGAAACCTGGCCGACGGTGGCGCGGCACTCGATGTGAATCTTCCGCACCTCGCCGCTCGGCAACTTGATCTGCGCGTAGGAACCATCCTTCGCCATCAGCTGAGCCGCAACACCCGCCGAGCGAACGAGCTGTCCGCCCTTGCCCTTGCGGAGCTCGACGTTGTGAATCATCGTCCCGGCCGGGATGTCCGCGAGCGGAAGGCTGTTACCCGGCCGGATGTCGGCGTTGCGGCTGGCAAGCACGGTTTCCCCTTGCTTGAGGCCGTCCGGCGCGAGGATGTACCGCTTGTCGCCGTCCGCGTAGTAGAGGAGTGCGATGCGCGCCGTCCGGTTCGGGTCGTACTCGATGTGTGCGACCTTGGCCGGCACTCCGAGCTTGTTGCGCTTGAAATCGATCACGCGGTAGCGGCGCTTGTGACCGCCCCCGCGAAAACGCGTGGTCACTCGGCCGTAGTGGTTGCGTCCGCCCGTGCTGCTCTTGGCCTCTACCAGGCGCGCCAGCGGGCGATCCGTGGTCAGCTCCGCGAAATCGCTCGAGGTGTACGCGCGCCGCCCCGGTGACGTCGGTTTGAAGACTCGGATGCCCATCTTACTCCTCCGACTCGTCGAAGAACTGAATCTCGTCGCCTTCGCGCAGCGTCACGATGGCTTTCTTCCAGTTCTTCCGTTTGGACAGTCGCCGTCCGAAGCGCTTGGGCTTACCGCGCTGGACCAGCGTGTTCACATCCACGACCTTGACCTCGAACAGCTTCTCGACAGCGTCGCGGATCTGAATCTTGTTCGCACGAGGCGACACTTCGAAGACGACCTTGTTCTGTTCCCTGAGGTCGCCCGCCTTTTCCGTTAGCGCGATCGGTCGCTTGATCACTTCTTCCGGCGTCATCACTTTCGCTCCAGGCAGCGCGCTTCGAGAGCCTTGGCGGCGTCTCGCGAGACGACGAGGTGGTCGTGCCGCAAGAGATCGTACACATTGACGCCCTCGGGCGGCAGAAACTGATTCGCCTTCATGTTGCGGATCGAAAGCTTCAGATTCTCGTTGTTCTTGTCGTCGACCACGAGCGTCTTCTTGCCCGTCTGCAGCGCCTCCAGCACGGAGGCAAGCTTCTTGGTCTTGATCTCGCCGAGGTCGATGCTCTCGACGACCGTGAAGCGGCCCTCTTTGACCAACATACTGAGCGCGCTCTTCAACGCGCCCAGGCGAATCCGCCGCGGCGGGCGCCGGCTCCAGTCCTGCGGCTTCGGCGGATGCGCGCGACCGCCGCCGACGAAGATGGGAGCACGAATTCCGCCATGGCGCGCGCGCCCGGTGCCCTTCTGCTTGTAGATCTTGCTCTTCGAGCCCTGAACCGCGGCGCGCTCCTTGGCCGCGCGCGTGCCCTGACGGCGGGAGGCCAACTGCGCCACGACGACTTCGTGGACCAGGTGCTCTTTGACGTCGGTCGCGAACACCTCGTCGGCCAGCTCGAGCTCGCCGACCTTTTCGCGCTTGAGGTTGTAAACGTCCAGCTTCGCCATCCGGAAACTTCCTCTTAGCTCTTGATCTCGACGTCGACACCCGCCGATAGGTCGAGCTTCATCAGCGCTTCCAGCGTCTGCGGCGTCGGCTCCAGGATGTCGATCAAGCGCTTGTGTGTGCGGATTTCGAACTGTTCTCGACTCTTCTTGTCCACGTGCGGCCCGCGCAGCACGGTATAGCGGCGAATCGCCGTAGGCAGCGGTATCGGACCCGCCACACGAGCACCCGTGCGGCGAGCCGTCTCGACGATGTCCGTCGTGGACTTGTCGAGCAGCTGGTGATCGAACGCCTTGAGGCGAATGCGGATCTTGGTTGCGTCGGCCATGAGTTATTCGAGAATCTTGGTGACGACACCGGCGCCGACGGTCTTGCCGCCTTCGCGGATGGCGAAACGCATCTGCTCTTCGAGCGCGACCGGCGTGATCAGCTCGACCTCCATCGTGATGTTGTCCCCCGGCATCACCATCTTC
>DASWGX010000450.1:0-1643 GCA_036393455.1 Polyangiaceae bacterium | reverse complement strand
CCCGCTCGCGAATTTGTGCACCCCGAACCCGACCCCCATCCCGACCTCTCCCCTCCCGCTCCCGCTGCCGATCCTTCACCCGCACCCGGTCCGACTACCAATCAGGACTGCGTTTACCCGAAAGCCCGTGGCCCGTGCCTTCAGGGAAGCCCGGCTTGTTGCCGAGCTCCGGCGAGGACCTTCTCGACGATGGTTTCCTTGCGACGGAGAAACCCGTCGCCGTCCCACGAGCCGCCGCGCAGCACGCGGTACGCGCCATCACGAGGACCCGTGGGGTCGAGCACATGCTCGCGCTCTACGGCTCGCGCCACGTGATGATGCGCCTGACGTGCCACCAAACGGGGTGGAGCAACTGCTCGCGCTCGTACGGCCCGCGCCAGTCGTTACACCATTCCCAGACGTTTCCGTGCATCTGGTACAGCCCCCAGCCGTTTGGCGGAAGCGCCTTCGCGCCGACGGTGGTTTTTCGGTACTCGCTCTTGGGTCCCCCGGCGTACGGGCATTCTCCGTTGTAGTTGACCTGGTCCGTCGTGATCGTCTCGCCGAACCAGAAGGGCATCTCGGTGCCAGCCCGGGACGCGTACTCCCACTCCGCCTCGGTCGGAAGGCGGGCTTCGAACTCCGGATGCGCCGCGTTCAGACGGTCGAGAAACTGCCGGCAGTCGTCGTGGCTCACTCGCTCGACGGGCAGCTCTGCGCCCTTAAAGTGGCTCAGAGCGTTGCCCATTACCGCTCGCCAGAGAGCCTGCGTGCACGCCGTGTCCGCGAGCCAGTAGCCCTGAGTCAGCGTCACCAGGTGGCGCGTTTCGCCGCGACCCCGGACGGCCTCGCTTTCGGGTGAGCCCATCCAGAAGCGGCCCGGCGCGATCCAGCGCAGCCGCTGCACGACCTTCGGCAGTCCCGGCGTGGCGGCGTGCTCGAGATCCGCGAACAGGCCCCAGCGATCGCGCCCCACGGCGCTCGCCCAGGACGGCTCCGGCTCGGCAAGCAGCGTCACTCTTGAGCGCTCGGTCTTCACGGCGAGGCGCGTCGCAGGGGGCAGCGCGAGCGGCTTGCTTTCGCGAAGCGGAGTCGCCGCGGGCTCGAGCAAGCGCTGGGGCAGCGGCGCGCCGTCGGCGTCGACCAGAAAGCGCGCCTCGGCGGTGTCGAGCTTGCACATCGGACTTCCCGCGGGCGTCTTGGGATTGCCGGGCACGGCAGCAGCAGAAAGCGCGACGAGCTCGGGACCCATCTGCCAGAGCCTGTAGCGTTCGGCCGGCGCTTCGCGCTCGCGCCCGAGCTCGCGCGGCTCGATGCCCGGCGGGGGCACGGCCCTGGGATCGTCGCCGCACACCGCCGCCCACGCCCGCCGGAGGTGCGACGCGAGGTCGCCCTGCCAGGTCGGCTGGCCGCGATCGTTGAAGCGCTTGAAGTAGGCAACGAGCCTCTGGAGCCGGCCCTTCTCGCCGGTGGGAGACACCACCCTGTTTCACTTTCACGATCTGGCTGGCGAGCACGCGGATCGCGGCGATAGCTTCGCCTTCGAAACCACTTTGGCCGATCGCACCTATGCTCGCTGGATCCCGCGATGGCAGAGCACCGGCTACCGGGTGAGCCTCTGGTTCTTGGCGCTGCCGTCGGCCGAGGCGGCGATAGCCCGCGTG
>DASWGX010000449.1:0-3654 GCA_036393455.1 Polyangiaceae bacterium | reverse complement strand
CCTGGTCGGGGTCGAGGGGCCGAAGGCCCCCGTGGGGCGCGGGGCGAAGCCCCGGCACTCGTCCGATGCGTCGGAGACGCGGTAGCCTCTAGCCCGCCGTGCTCACCGAGGGCACGGCGGGCGGACCGGGTGGCATGGCGGCGCGGCTGCCCATGCCGAGCACCTCGTGCCACCGGACGCGCCCCGTGAGCTGCATCATCACGAACAGCGTCACGATCGCGAGCACGGTGATGGTGAGCCCGGTGAAGCCGTCCCAGAAATGAGCGAGCGAAAAGCCGACCAGATAAAGCAGCTGCGCCACGGCCGCTTCGCGGAAGGCGAAGGTGTTCGACACCACGAGTCGCAGGTACGAGACGACCAGAACCAGGCTGACGACGCTCGACAGCGCGAACACCACTTCGACCGACAGGTGGTCCGCCGAGTAGGCGAAAAGCAGGTGGAATGCGAAGAAGGCCGCCGCGATCAAGAGATAGTTGATGGGATGGACGTCGATCTTGCGCAGCGTCGAAAGTACGAAAACAATCACGAAAAAGAACATCAGGCTGATCGGCGCCGAGAACGACAGCGCCGCCGCGAGCTCGCCGGGCTGAATGTGCGACGGCATGACCATCCCGATGCTCTGCCCAGTCACCATTTGCCGGAAATCCCAGGTGAGTAGCCAGCCCGAGCCCGACGGCTTGCGGGAGGCAGGCGACAGGCTCTGGGCTGGAAAATCGATGACGGAAAAGTCGGTCGCCAGCGCCAGGCGAAAGTCGTTGAGCCGCGCCACGCCGGTCGCCGGCGCATAGCGCCAGGCGTCGGCTCCGCGGCTCTTGTAGCCGACGGCAAAGGTGACTTTCTGTTTCGGAAGCACGCGAAGCTCGTAACTCAGCGTGCCCGGCGTCGCGTCCAGGGTGGCGCTGCGATCGACGCCGTCCACCGTGAACGCGAGATCGTCGTAGACAGACGATGCCGCGGGCAGCTTGACTGAAATGCGCAACAGTGCCGGTCGCTCGTCGTCGTGCACGTAGCCGTATTTCGCCGAGAAGCCGACGTCGTAAAGCGCGTACCAGACCAGGCCCTTGCGCCGCGGGTCGGAGTGAAGCCGCGCGTCGATGCGACTCGACGAAAGCCCAGCGGTGATCGCCTCGCTTTCGTATTCGGGGGGTTTGGGATTTTTCGGCTTGTCGGGCGCCGAGGCTTTCGCAGGAGGCTTTTTCTGCCCCGGCTTTGCCGGCGGTTCGGCCTCGGGTTCGGGCGGCGGGATTTCGCGGCGGAAACTGAGCTCGGGCGCTGCCTGCACCTGCTCCTGCCCCCAGAGCTCGTTTACTTTTTCCCGGAGCCCCGACTCCTGCGCCGACTGGCGGCCGGTGGTCACGCCGCCGAGCGCCATCCACGCTGCCGTCGCCAAGAACCACACGACCCCGATTCCGAACAGATTGACAAAGCCACGCATCACGTCACCTCACTCTCCTCGACTACGCAGCAAACCTAGCTTTCTCGCCTGCAGAGCCAGCGTCGAAGCGCCGCAATCCCCGCGCAAAGATCGTGCAAAACCCGCGCAGGAGCCCAGCCCGGCCGGACGAACGGCTATGCTGAGCCGAAGACTCGGGATGGCGCACGTATTGTTGGTCGATGACGACGGTCACATCCGTGAAATCGTGCGCTTCGCGCTGACCCAAGCGGCTCATCGCGTGACCGAAGCCAAAGACGGCGCCGAAGCGCTGCGCGCCTTCGCCGAGGGCCGCTTCGACCTCGTGATTTTGGACATCGTGATGCCGGAGCTCGACGGGCTCGAGGTGTGCCGGGAGATCAGGAAGACGAGCACGCTGCCGATCCTGTTCTTGTCGAGCCGCGACGACGAGCTCGATCGGGTGCTCGGTCTCGAGCTCGGCGCCGACGACTACGTGGTGAAGCCCTTCAGTCCGCGCGAGCTCGTGGCGCGCGTGAAAGCCGCGTTGCGCCGCTACACCGAGATCCAAACGCTGCGGCGCGCAGTGGACAATGGCGCGGCCGAGAGCCCAGTCTACCGGCACGGCGAGCTCGAGCTCGACGCCGGGCGCTATCGCGCGAGCGTGCGCGGCAAGGAGCTCACGCTGACCGTCACGGAGTTCGACCTGCTGCGCTGCTTGCTGGCGCGTCCCGGCCGCGTCTTTTCGCGAACCGAGCTCGTCGAGCAAGCCTACGGTCCGGGGCACTTCGTGTCCGACCGCACCGTGGACAGCCACCTGCGGCGTGTGCGTCAAAAGCTCGAACAACACGGGCTCGATCCCATCGAAACGGTGTACGGCGCCGGCTATCGCCTGAAAGAGAGCTGACCCCGGTGCGCTCGATCCGTATCCGCTGGCTGCTTTTGGGCGTGAGCGCCGCCGTGCTGGTGTTGCCGGCGCTGTCGCTGGTCGGGCTCCGGTCTTATACGGGCTACCTGGTCCGGCGCACCGAAGAGCAGTTGCTCGGGCAGGCCGTGCTGATATCCGAGATCTTCCGAGCGACCTGGCTTCGCGAAAACGGACTCGCCGGGAAGGCCCCGGGGTCGCTCGATCCGCCTCGAATCGAGCCGTGGAGCGAGCGCTCGCTCTACGGCGCTCCGCGCTATGCACAGATCGAGTTGCTCGCCGAAACCATTAGCGAGCTCAGTCCCGCCGAGCCCGCAACACTGCCGCGCCTATCCGCCGAAGGACGGCAGAGCGCCGCGTTCCGAGCGGCGCGCGCGGTCGAGCCGCTACTCCGGCGCGCTCAGGCGAACAACCTGAGCGCCGTCCGAGTGCTCGACGGGCAAGGCTGCGTGGTCGCAACCACGCGCGGCGACGCCGAACGCTGCCTCGGCGAGCTGCCGGAAGTGAAGCGCGCGCTCGGCGGAAGGTACGCGGCCGTTCTGCGCGCACGCGTGAGCGACGAGCCCCCGCCCGCGCTCACGAGCATCAGCCGGCGCGGCGACCGGCGCGTGTTCATCGCGCTGCCGGTGCTGCACGAGGGCAACGTGATCGCCGTCGTGCGGCTGTCGCGCACGGCGGAGTCCGGGCTCGAGTGGATCTGGAAGAACCGCCAGGCCTTGTTCTTCGGCACCGGGCTGGTGATCGGAGCCGGCCTTCTGCTCAGCCTGATTTGCGCGAGCCTGATCGCTCGCCCGCTCGAGCGCATGGCGAAAGCCGCGGGCGCCGTCACCGCCACGGGCGCCGCCTTTCCCGAAGAGGTGGTGGGTCGCGCGCCACGCGAGCTCGCACTGCTCGGCGACGCGCTGCGAGCGATGACCGAGCGGCTGGCGCGGCGCGCGGAGTACGTCGCCGAATTCGCAGCCAACGTGAGCCACGAGCTGAAAACGCCGCTCACCTCGATTCGCGGAGCCGCCGAGCTCTTGCGCGAGCAGTGGCAGAACATGAGCCCCGAGCAGCGCGAGCGCTTCCTCGCCAACATTCAGGCGGATTCGTTGCGCACCGAAGCGCTGGCGCGCGACCTCTTGCAGCTCGCTCGTATCGAGAACCCACCGGCAAGCGCGGAGACGCCAGCGCTTCGCCTCGCGGAATTCGCCGAAGCGCTCCGGCTCCGCTATCCCGAAAACGTGGAGGTCACCCTCGCTGGTCCCGATGCGGCCGTCGAAATTCCTCCCGATCATCTCGACTCGGCCGTCGGTAACCTGGTCGACAACGCCCTACGCCACCGCCAAGTCGAACCAGT
>DASWGX010000448.1:0-4233 GCA_036393455.1 Polyangiaceae bacterium | reverse complement strand
GCATTGGGTGCGCCCACCTGGTTGGCGGCTGCGTCACCGTGCGCCCGGAACAGCGCGCCGTGCTGGCCGATCCGACGATGCAGTTCGAAGGCGAACGCGGTGAAGAAGCCGCGCGCCAGCACGTGCTCGAGAACCGCGAAGGGTCGTTCGGGGGCAGTACGGTCGAAGGGGGCGGCTGCGGTTGCAACTGAACGCCTTGAAACGCAGCTCGGCGCTCGGCGCTGCCGCCGCCGTCTTCGGACTCAGCGCGAGCACGCCCCTGGACGCCCAGGTCGCCGACGTTGCCGTGCGCACGACGTTTTTCCACGAGCCATCGTCCACCAGCAAGATGACGGTCTTGAACCCCGCGCTCAGGGTCGGCGTGCGGCCCGCCGAATGGCTCGGTCTGGAGGCGGGGTACGAGGCCGACATCGTCACCGGAGCGAGCGAGTCGATCAAAGGCGGCGCGCTCGCGGCCGTCGACGTGGTCTCTTCGGCGACGAGCTTCACCGAGACGCGCCACGCGGCGCGTTTCGGCTTCGACGTCACCCGCGACGCCGCGCGTCTGGCGGCGGCTTACGCGTATGGAACGGAGAGCGACTACCGTTCGCATTCGATCAGCGTGTCGGCGGCGACCGATTTTTTACAAAAGAACACGACGCTCGAGCTCTCCTACGCGCGGGGCTTCGACGAGGTATGCACCAGCGCCTTCGGAGTCTCGGACGCTCCGAGCATCCGCCTTCCCCTCGACGCTTCGAGCGGTTGTTTTTCCGACGACGAGGACCGGGCCGCCCGCGAAGTCAGCCTGGACAGCTTCCAGGCCGGCTGGACCCAGGCGTGGACGCCGGTGCTGGTGACTCAAGCAGTCGTCACGGCCGGTCTCCAGCACGGCTTTCTCGAAAACCCATACCGAGCCGTCGTCCTGGCGCCGGCGGGAGATCAGGCCCTCGAAAATCACCCCGACAATCGCGCGCGGGCGGCGCTCGCCCTGGGTGGGCGCTACTACGTTCGTCCCGTCAAGACCGCATTCGGGCTGCGCCTGAGGGGCTACCGCGACACCTGGGACATCTTGAGCCTGACGGCCGAGGCGAGCGGCGAATACTACGTCTTCCCGTGGCTCAGGCTCTTGATTCGCGGCCGCTACTACGCACAGAGCGGCGCGCTGTTCTGGAGCGACGACTACACGGGCGGAGAGCCGGCGACGGGGCCGCGAGGTCAGTACTGGAGCGGTGATCGTGAGCTGTCGCCGCTGCGCAGCTATCTCGTCGGGGGCCGCGTGCTCGCGGTGTGGCAGGGCTCGGAAACGCGGGTCGCCGGGATGTTCACGCGCTTGAGCCTGGGCGTCAGCCTCGACCTGATGCAGACGGATCTGAAGGACTTCACCTGGGCGGGGCGCTCGCCCGACGACACCCGCGCCATCGTGCTTTCGCCGTCTCTGAACGGCGACTTCTGAAAAGCGCGCCCTCGAAGCGTGAGCGAGCCCGGTCGCGCGCCGTCAGCCTGCGCCGGGCTCGCCCCTGAGCCCGTGCCGGCGCGCCAGATCGTACAGGTGCTTGCGATCCATCTTGGCCTCGCGCGCCGCCGCACTGATGTTGCCCTGATGGCGATCGAGCAGCCACGACACGTAGCGACGCTCGAAGTCGGCCTCGAAATCCGCGCGATTTTCGCGATAACTTTTGGAGGAGTCGAAAGTTTCCGCTGCCCGCGGTGAAGAGACTGGCACTGCCGTCGCGGCAACCGGCAGGTCGAATAAGCGGGCGTCGCGTTCTCCGCTCGCGGTGGCGATGTAGAGCGCGCGGTCAAGGATGTTGCGGAGCTCGCGCACGTTGCCGGGCCAGTCGTGCGCACACAGCGCGCTGATCGTTTCCCGGCTCAGGCTCACCGAAGCCGCCGCCGGGTCGCGCTTGCGCGCATGCTCGAGAAAGTGCTCCACCAGGGCCGGAATGTCATCCCGGCGCAGGCGTAGCGGCGGCACGGTGATCGGCACCACACTCAGACGAAAATAGAGGTCTTCTCGGAACTTGCTGCGTTCGACCTCTTCACGCAGGTTACGCTTGGTCGCCGCGATGATGCGGGCGGTATGGAGCAGTGTCTTGTTGCCGCCCACGCGGCGGTATTCGCCCGATTCGAGCACGCGCAAGAGCTTGGGCTGGACGTCGAGCGGCAGCTCTCCGACCTCGTCGAGGAACAGCGTCCCGCGCCCCACCGTCTCGAATGCTCCCTGCCTGAGCGCGACTGCTCCAGTGAACGCTCCGCGCTCATGGCCGAACAGCTCGCTCTCGATCAAGCTGTAGCTCACGGCACCGCAGTCGACGACGACGAACGGCCCGTCGCGGCGCGGACTCTTGTCGTGGATCGAGCGCGCCAGGACGTCCTTGCCGGTTCCCGTTTCGCCCTCGAGCAGCACCGGAGCGTCGGTCGGGGCGATGCGCTCGAGCACGCCGAAGATGGTGCGCATCGCCAGGCTGGGGCCCAGAGCAGCGCCGAAGTGCGACGACTCGCTCGGAAGAATCTGCGCGCGATTCGGCTCGCTCCTCAGGATGAGCTCGACGTTGCCGACGGTGATCGTTGCGCCGGAAGCGATCGTGGCCTCCCTTACGGTCATGCTGCCCACGCGCGTGTGATTGGTCGAGCCGAGATCGCGCAGGATGATGCCCGAGGCCGTGCGCTCGAGCTCGCAGTGACGGCGCGAGACGGTGTCGTCGGGGAGTACCAGATCGTTGTCGTGCGACTTTCCGATGCGAACCCGCTCACCGACGCTGACGCGCTGTCCGCGGGCGCGCCCGCTCACCACGATCAGAATCAGTTCCTCCTCCGGGGCTTCCGAGCGCCGCTCCGCGCGGGTCGAAGCGTCGGACTGCGTGATCGGGTGACTCACCGTGGACTCTCCGGGAGCGGGATGACCGTCTCGGTGCCGTCCAGCGTAACGCGTCGCGTGACGGATGTCTCTATGGCTCGACGTCCGCTGTTCGGGGCCGGGGCGAGCGCGGCTTCGACGTGGATGACGTAGTCGCCGTGGGGCAGAGCGATCACATATTTGAGCCGCTCGCGGGCGCGGTGCGCGGGCCGCAGCGTCACGCCGCCGAGCGGTTCCTTTTGTTCTTCGCCGCTGAAGGTCGCCCTGAGCTCCGTGATCAGCCGGCCCCGCGCCCAGAATACGAGGGTTTGATCCCGTGGGACGGCGCCCGCCACCAGACTCATCGCCCCCGCGACGGCGACTATCAGCGCCGCGCGAGCGGCCCAGTGACGCCACGACGTCGCACGGGCAGCGTCCGCGCTCACCGTGCCAGGCCGGGCGGCGCCCCGTCTGAGGGCGGAACGGCAGGTGTCGTCGCGGGAGCCGCGGTCGGAGCCAGGGCCGCGGAACCTTCGGGTGTCGTGGCAGCCCGAGACGCGTCCGGAGCCGCCGAAGCATCCGCCGCCGACGCGTGCGCCGAGGCGGCGTCGCCGGCATCGGCTCTGCCGATCCGCGACGCGTCGAGCAGTCGCACCAGTCGCACCAAGCCGTCGATGGTGGCGTCGGGGAGATCGAAGGCCGGCATGGCTCCGCGCCCGAGCTTTACGACCTGACGGATCTGTTCGTCGCTGGTTCGAGCCTGAAAGGCCGGATCTCGCAGGTCCGGAGGCTTGGCCATGGCGGCGCGGGGGCCGTCACCGCGCCCGACCGGGCCGTGGCAGTCGGTGCAGTTCTTCTGCCAGGCAATCAGCACGACTTCGTCCAGGCCGGGCACGGTGGGCGTCGTTGCGCCCCCGTCTTCGGCGATCTCCACCTGCGCGGCGTTCGGACTGCTCGTGTGGTCGTGGTCGCTGGGCTGCCACTCGCGCAGATCGCCCGGGCGTTCTCTGCAGGCACCGAGCAGAAGCAAGCACGAAAGCAAGGGAACCGACCGACGCATGCGCCCCTTGATAGCACGCGGCGCGGAGCCGGTGCGATCAAGTCGCGGGCTCGCCGCTCGCGCCCCGAGCGCGTGCTCGAGCGAGGAGCTCAGAGGTCGAAGACTTTGCCGCCGCCGGTTGGATCGCGGCCCAGATACTTCTTGCCGTTTCGCTCGGCGATCTTGAACTCCGTACGGCGGTTCTGGGCGCGGCCTTCTTCGGCAGCGTTGTTGGCTATCGGTTTGGTTTGGCCGAACCCGACGGCGATGAGCTTGTCCTTGGACACGCCGTTGTCGACCAGGAAGCGCTTGATGGTGAGCGCACGCCCGCCGGAGAGCGCCAGGTTCGCTTCGGCCTCTCCGGTGTTGTCCGTGTGAC
>DASWGX010000447.1:0-2150 GCA_036393455.1 Polyangiaceae bacterium | reverse complement strand
ATACCGCCGATGGAATGATCTGGCGCGTCGATCTGCGCCTCAGGCCCGAGGGGTCGCGCGGGCCGCTCGTGAACTCGCTGGCCGCCGCCGAGCGCTACTACGAGACCTGGGGCCGGCTCTGGGAGCGCGCCGCGCTGCTCAGGGCACGTCCCATCGCCGGCGATCTCGAGTTCGGACGCGCGGTGCTGCGCGAGGTGTTCACGCCGTTCGTCTACCGGCGCGAGGTGGATCCCGAGATCGCGACGGCTCTCGCCGAGCTCGTGCAGCGTTCGCGCGCGGAGCTTTCCAAGGCGCCGGAAAGAGACCTCAAGCTCGGGCCGGGCGGCATTCGGGAAGCGGAGTTCTTCATCCAGTCGCTTCAGCTCATCTGGGGCGGGCAGGAGCGAACGCTGCGCGTGCCCAGCTCGCTTTCGGCGCTGGAACGGCTCGAGAGCCGTGGCCTCGTGAGCGATGGGGAAGCGGGACGGCTCCGGCAAGCCTATTTGTTGCTGCGCACGCTCGAGCACTACGTTCAGTACGCGAGCGGCGTTCAGACACACCTTCTGCCCGAGAGGGAGGCCGGGCTCGAACGCATGGCGCGCGCGCTGTCGTTTCCCGGCGAGGGCGCGCTACTCGACGCGCTCGAGCGGGCAAGAAATGACGTTTCGGAGCTCTTCGTCTCGATTCTTCCGAGCGCACCTCGACCGCCGTCGCGCTACCAAGAGCTGCTCGGCCGCCTCGACGACCCCGACGCCGATCTGCCGGCCTACGCGCGCCGGCAGATCGGCAATCCCGACGCCGGCGAGCACCTGTCCGCGCTCGCGCGCCGCCCGGATGGGTTGCTCGGCAGCGCCACGCGCGAGCGCTTTCGCGACATCGCGGACGAAGTGCTGGACGCGGTGGCCGAGAGTGCCGACGCGGAGCAAGCGGCGCGCTACCTCATGATGTTCTTCGCCCGCTTCCTCTCGCCGGCACCTTACGTTTCGGCCTTCGGTGAGGACCGGCGCGCCCTAAAAAGGTTGATCAGCGTGCTGGGGGCGAGCGTCTTCGCCGCCGAAGCCTTCGTCCATTCGCCCGACCTGGTGGATTCGGTGCTGTTCGGTGGGGGCGGCAGCACCGACCCCACGTTGCTCATCGACACGCTCTTCGCCGAGGCGCGCCGGATGGCGAACCCGAGTGGCGATCCGTACGAATGGCGGCAGACGGTGCAAACCGCGCTGAGGCGCGCCAAGCAGCGCGTGATGGTGGAGGTCGCGGTGATGGACTTGGCGGGCGAGATCGGCACGCGCGAGGTCACGCGGCGCCTCGCGGCGCTCGCCGACGAAGAGATCGAGCGCGCGCTCAGGTTCGAGCTGCCCGAAGCGACGGGTCTTTCGGTGATCGCCGTCGGCAAGCTCGGCGGGCAAGACATCGGTTACGCGTCGGACCTGGACGTGCTTTTCATCTTCGATCCCGAGGCTGCGCCGGCCGACACCGATCCGGCGGAGTACTACGTGCGCCGTGCGCAGCGCGTGATCCGGCTCATCTCGGAGCCGAACCCTGCCGGTCCCGGCTACGAGCTCGATACCCGGCTCAGGCCGTCGGGCAAGTCCGGGCTCTTGGTAGCGTCGCTTGCGTCGTTCGCGCGTTATCACGGGGTATCGCTCGAAAGCGTGCCTCGGGATTCGGGGCCCGCCGTGCTGTCGTCCGGCGCGGCTTGGGAACGGCAAGCGCTGCTGCGCGCGCGGGTCTGCGCGGGCGATAGCGCTCTCGGCCAGCGCGCGCTCGAGGTCGCCGAAACGGCCGCCTACGCGCGCGGCGCGCCGGCGGTTTCGGAGATGCACCACCTGCGCATGCGCATGGAGCGCGAGCTCGCTCGGGAGCGCCCCGGCTACTTCGATCTCAAGACCGGTCGCGGCGGCTTGTTGGACGTCGAATTCGCCGTTCAGTGGCTGCAAATGCGCCACGGCGCCGACCGGCGCGTCCGCACGCCGGACACGGCGACGGCGCTTGCGGCGCTGCGCAAGGGCAACTACGTCTCGCTCAGCCACTTCCAGGCGCTCGACGCCGGCTACAAGTTCTTGCGCCGGCTCGAACAGCGCATCGTCGTCCTCAACGGTTCCGGAAACACGGTCGTGACGCGCGAGCTTCCCGGGCTCGCTCAGCTCGCGCGCCGCATGGGTCTCGAAGAC
>DASWGX010000446.1:0-10917 GCA_036393455.1 Polyangiaceae bacterium | reverse complement strand
TGAGCTCGAGGGAAGCTGGGCGCACGCTGGGTCAGGCTGCGGCGGGCAAAGCCAGCCGGAGGTTTTGGTGCTGGCCAACATGCGCCCAGCCCTGATCCATTCGAGGACTTCAGTCCGGTTGTTGCGGACTTTTTTTCGGATTCACGTTTTTGTCGCGACGGCTTGCGCCCCCGATGCCTTGTGGTTCGTGCCAACGAAAGTGCTGAGCGAGTCGGCCGGCAGCGGCGGCGCCAAGGACAATTTCTCTTCGATGCAGGGAGTCGGAGCAGCACCTGTTCGTTCCGATCCGGCGCATGATCGACCTGGTGCGGCCGAGGCGTTGTCCGATGCCGCAGCGGCAGCGCCGGAAGTGGTCCCGACCGCCGGGGAGTGAACGCTCGCTGCCAGCCCAACGCTGCGGCCCGCCGCAGCATTGGCGCGCGGGGCGTGCCTGTTGTCACGAAAACGTCACAGCCGCGCCCGGCCCGAAGCTAGAACCTGTCGCCCATGCGGATGCACGTGGCGCTGGCAGCTTTCGTCGTACTGGCGAGCGCGTGCCCGCCTGCCACGGCGAGCTCGGACGCGCGATTCGAGACGCCTTCCCCTCCTTTTGGTTGGGACTTCGGCCTCGGAATCGTGGAGTCACCGGATGAGCCGGCCGCGCCCGAACAGGCATTGAACCGCGCACGAGCCGCCGCCCACCGGCTCATCGACATGCACGCCGACTGGGGTCGCTACGGCTCGACCTTGCGCTCCATTTCCGAGGAGGAACCGGAGGAGCTGGCCCTCGAAGAGCTGCTCCGACTTGCGCGGCGCCTGGCAAGCGATCGGCGCTACCCCCAGGCCGCCGGGGTCTACGCGGAGATACTGCGCATTGCGCCGCGGCCGGACGAGGCGGGGATCCTCTCGCGGGTGAAAGAGAGCGCAAAGGCTGATCTGGACGTTTGGCGGGGCAAGCGCGGCTTGTGGCCGATGCTGCCGATCTTTTTGCGCGAATGGTGGGCCAGCATGACGGACCCGATGGCGTTGTTGCTCGCCGGCGTGCCCGGTCGCGCCGCTGGGATCGCGCGCGGGCTGGCGGAGGCGCGCCGTGCCGGTGTGGCCGCCCGGGCCATGGCGTCCATCAGTGCGAATGTCGGGACGCGCACAGCTCTCGCGCGCCTCCGCGGCGCCGAGAACCCAGTCGAGCTCGGCCTGATCGGCTACGGAACGTCGCTGCTCGTGAAGCCCTTTCCGAGCGACTACCAGCCGTTCCTTTCGAAGGGCCTAGTAACCCTCTACAAACAGTTGAACGGCCAGCTCCCCGCACACGCGGCACTTCGCAGCGCCGGACTCCACGGCCCAACGTTGTTCTCTCCAATGAACGCATACCGTTCCCAGACCTCCCCAAGTCACGAAAATCACGAGTCGATGGGCTTTCGAATGACCAGCAATCAGAAGTTCGGGTGCGCCGCGACCTTGGGAGGCGCATGGGATGCCTCGAACGGCTGCAGCGCGGCCGTCCGACCCTCGATAGGTCAGAAATCGGCGTTCGCTCGGGCTTTCGAGGCTCTC
The DNA here is from genome assembly GCA_036393455.1 of Polyangiaceae bacterium. Classification (GTDB taxonomy): domain Bacteria; phylum Myxococcota_A; class Polyangia; order Polyangiales; family Polyangiaceae; genus DASWGX01. The sequence goes on along the minus strand of DASWGX010000446.1, from coordinate 9,384 downwards.
GAAGCCAGAAAAACGGGTGGGCACAGCATGTATGAAGCCCCGGCGCGCCGCGCTCAGAACGCGTCCCCGATCACGGCGACCGATCACGGCGACGGCGGAACCCAGCGGTAGATGAAGTTGTGGGCGCGATAGTAGCTTTCCGTCGTGGCGATCAGGTATTCGCCAGTCGAGCGCTGGAACGCGCGCAGACCCATCACGGTGTCCTGGTTGACCTGCCATCCGTTGAGCTCCGGCCCCGCGAACAACATGGTCACCAACGAACCGTCGCTTTCCTCGAAGACCTCTACGGGTCCGCAGCGGTTCGAGACGAAGACTTTGTTGCCCGCCACGTCGAACGCCTGCGCTCCGCCGCAGCCCTCGGGGTGCGAAGGCTGCCAAGGTGCACTCGGTGGCACCGCGACGCTGTAGCGCACGCAGGGGCTCGTACCGAAACCGTCGATGGCGGTAATCCGTCCGCCCCCGAGCACGTACAGCGTTCCCTGAGCATCGGAAGCGGACGGTAGAAAGCGCACGCTGACAGCGCCGCCGATGGTGCCGGGCGGGTCGGTGCAGCCCGCGCTGGGGATGGGGACGATTTCGCGCTTTCCCTCCGCGTGCTCGAGGTCGTAGGTCGGGATGACGTCGTCCTCGAACCCTTGCCGATCGAAGCGCCAGATCTGGCCGCCGAGCGCGATCCAGATGTTCAAGTCGGAGTCCACGTCGAAGCCAGTGATCGCGCTGCCCGTTGGGGCGGGGCAGTACGGCGCAGGGTTTTCGCCGGCGCAAGGGTCAGGCGGCGCACACGTGCCCGTGTAGGGGGTGCACGACGGCCACGCGGGAGCGCAGTCGTACTGCGCCCGGCAGAGGGCGTCGGTCTGACTGTCCATGGCGCAATGGTGTGCGGCAGTGTCGCACTGCTCCTTCCCGTTCGCGTCGAAACACTTCGTCACCAGGGGACAGCCATTGGTGGGTACCGGGCACTCGGGATCGATATGATCCTCGATGCTCGGCGTGGACTGCGCTTCGCCCGCCTGGCGCTGTCCGTCCCCGTTCGCGTCGACCCAGAGCGTCAGCTGCACCCTCGCGGCGCGATTGCCATCGTTCTGACAGTCGCAGTCGTCATCGCAACGCGGCATCGGGTCCACGTCGACGTCGAAGACGCTGATCGCGCCGACGAGCTTCGCGATCTCGCTGCCGCTCTGGCCATCGCCCTCGAAGTGGTAGATCCCGACTGCTTGTGTGTTGCTCGCGTCGAAGGGCTGCAGGCTCGGATACTGCGAGGACTGATACTCGCCGGGACTCCACTTTTGGCCGAGCGTGAACATGTAGCGCTCGCCGTTGAAGCGGCGTATCACCGGGTTTCCCAGCACTCGGCTGAGCCGCCCGTCCTTGTCCCGCTCGCCCGAAAGGGGGTCCCAGGTGAGCGCGCGGAACGACCATTCGCTGCCGGGAGCGATTGGCGTCGCCGCCTGGGTGGCCGTCTCGGGCCGGTTGCTGTCGGGGTCGAAGCTGAAGATCGGAGGTGTTGCCTATCCAGGTGGTCCTCCAGTCGAGCCACTCGTCCTCGAGCTGTTCGGGGTGCTCGGTGACTTGTACGTTGTCGAACGTCACGACGACGTCCTCGTCGCCGTCCGCCTCCAGGTTAGCGACGAAGAACCCGAAATGCGACCCAGCGCGAGCGGTGGCACGGGTGCGTCGATTCCGTGATGCTCTGATACACTCGGGTGAATCGGCGCTGTGATACACCGGCTCAGCCGGGCCTCACCGCGTCCCCGATCACACCTCCGAGACGCGCTCCAGCGACCGATCGTGGGCTCGGCCGAACGACGCCAGCGACGCCATCGCGCCGAGCAGCGCGAGCAGCATGTCCCACTGCGCGTCCCACACGTCCCCCTGGCTGCCGAGGAACGCGACGCCGACGTCGGAGGCGACGATGAGCGCCGTCCACCATTCGAGGAGCTCCCAGAATGCTCCGACGGCAAGACAGATCGAGCAGACGATGAACGTAAGCCACTTGCCGCGGCGAAGCGGCGAGGTACGAAGCAAGATTTCGCGCGCGTAGAGGGCCGGAAACACTCCGAGCGCCAGATGGCCCACGCGGTCGTAGTGGTTGCGCGAAAGATCGAACGCCTGCATCGCCCAGTTGCCGAGCGGCGTCTTGGCGTACGTGTAGTAGCCCCCATAGATCAAAATCAGCATGTGGAGGGACACGCAGACGTACACGAGGTTCGACATGCGAAAGCGCCGGTACACGGCGGCGAGCGCGCCGACACCGACGAGACCCGGACCGACCTCGAGCAACCAGCTGACGCGGCCCGCCGGGGGGTCCGCTACCGTGGCGACGCAGACCGCACCGAGGACGCCGAGCAGGGTGACGGGAAGCGCGTCGCTCCGCGGGCGCGTCAATGTCCTCAGTTTTCGAGCTCGGTACCGGCGAGCTCTCCCTTGTCGGGGAAGTCGTTGTGGCAGCCGGAGCAGAACGGCTGCAGCGTGCCGCCGCCGGAGGTCTGCAAGTTCCCGCTCGCGCTGTACTGCTCGTAGAGCCAATCCCGCGTGTCGGAATCGAAGCCGGCCTCTCTTTTGATCATGACCATGATGTTGTCGACTTCGTCGTCGCCGTCCCTGTCTTGCACTTTGATCGCGACGGAGCCATCCGGCGCCTCGAACTCCTCTGCCTCGAGCAGTGGCTCGAGGTTTGCCGAGTAGTAGATCCGTATCACGCCGTGGGGGCTCACGGTGAGCCCGGGCATCGGCTCCGTCATGAGGGTGAAGAAATCCTCGGACGTTTCGAAGTCCGGGTCGAACTCGCCGGGGCCAGGCTCGCCCACGACTCCCGGTGCTCCTCCTTCGGACATCGAGCCATCCGAACCCGCGCCGTCGGCGGCGCTGTCGCCGCAACCGGCGAGCACGATGGGCACCGTGAGCGCTGCGATGAGCACCGGGCACGCGCGCACGATGCTCAGAGCAGCCATTCTGGTGAGTCCCGCCCTCGTAACGGTCGTTGCAAGGAAAGCGCCGTAGCGTAGCATGGGGCGGTCTACGCTCGCTCGGATGAACCGGTTACATCCCTACCGTCACGCTCGGCAGCTTCGTACGCCGCCGGAAAGGCCGACCCGAAGACGTTGGCTCGCCGCGTTGCTCATCGGCCTGACGGCGACGGCAGCCTCGGAAAGGATGGCCGCCTCGCGCCCGGAGCTCGTCATCGAAGACCCAAAACGCTACTGGGAGCGCAGCGGTTTCGTGGAAATGGTTCCACCCGTAGCCCTGCCCACGCGAACGCCCGCAGACGACCGCACTGCGGTGTGGCTTCGCGTCCCCGAAGGGGCGTCGATCGAGGTCGAAGAGAAGGACGGCCGGCCGTTGCTGCGTTTCCCCGCAGGCACGGAGGCGGCACGCGTCGAATCGTTTCGTGCGAAAGACGGAACGTTCTTCGTCGCCGACGTGCGTGGCACACGATTTCTGAGCCACGGGCGCGAGGTCTTCTATGTCTATCGACCGGACGCGGACTGGCGCGGGCGCCTTGCCGGCTATGCCTGGCCGCGCGGAGACGCCGAGCGCGAAGCCGCCGCGCGAGCTCAGCTTTTCCGGCATGTTTCCGCCAGTGCGGCGCCGCGCGGGCAAGCCGAGGCTCTCCGGCGTTTCGCACGCAGCAACGAATGCGCTCGGTGTCATGTGTACGCCCGGGCGGCCAACGACCGGCCGTTCGAGCACGGCGAGGTCAACCGAGGCACCGACCTGAGCGGCCTCTTCTTGGTGCAAACCGTGCTCGGCTCGGAAGCTCCGCTCGAGACCTATCAGCCCCACGACGGCGCGCTCGACTCGCCGTACGTCACCGTTCACTGCGCTGGCGGCCCCTCCTTCATCGTCGGACAGCCGGCACGGGCCTCATGCAAGGACGGCAGCGTGCCCCGCGCCCGTTTCGATATGCAACGCGCACTCGACGCCGGGGACGCACGCGCGGAGCGCGTTTGCGCGGCGCGTCGCTATCTCTTTTCGCGCATGAGCGACCGGGCCCTGGCCCGCTTCCTGGGCGCGCGCCGGGAATGTGAACTTTGAGTGCCGGCGCTGTAACCGTTTCTCGGTCGCTCCGTACAAGCCCCGGCCTAATTCCCCCTACCGGCCGCGACCTTGTCGGCCGCCGGGCATGCTTAACGACAGGAGTAATTCGATGCGGAAGGAACTCGGAACGGTGCTGGAAATCGCGCTCGTGGCGCTCGCCACGACCGGCGCGGTCGCCGCGTGCGGCGGCGACGACGATGACGGCGACGGCACGGGCGCCGGCGGCGCGGCTGGCGCCACGGGCGGCTGTCCCACCACGGGCGGCATGGGCGGCGTTGCCGGCTGTCCCACCACGGGCGGCATGGGCGGCGTTGCCGGCTGTCCAGCGGCTGGTGCCGGCGGCGATGCGGGTTGTCCCACGGCGGGCGGCGCAGGCGGCAGCGGCGGCGACGCAGGCTGTCCCACGGCGGGCGGCAGCGGTGGCGACTCCGCGGGTGGTGCCGGCGGCGCTTGATCAGCACGCGTCCCAAGATTTCGCGCCGGACCTCCCCGGCGTGGACTATTCCTTAACGCTATTCTTTCGAGCAACCCCATGACGGAGCGCTCGGTTGCAGGCGTTGGTATCGGGCTCCGAAGGGAGCTCGCCGATCAGCTCTTTGCAACCGAGCGCTCGGTCGACTGGCTCGAGATCATTCCCGAGAATTTCTTGACGCAAGGGGGTTGGCGCCGCGCGACGCTCGAGCGAGCGCTCGAACGCTGGCCCGTCGTATCCCACGGCGTGTGCCTTTCCGTCGGCGGGCCGGAGCCGCTCGATACGGACTACCTCGAAAAGCTCCGCCGCCTGCTCGATCGTCTGGGGACGCCCTTCTTCTCCGACCACGCCTGCTACGAGCGCGCCCACGGTCTGTTCTTCAACGATTTGCTGCCCCTGCCCTTCACGCAAGAGGCCGCGCTCTGGGCGGCGCGCCGCGCGCGGGAGGTAGCCGAGCGCGTCGAGCGCCCGCTCGTTCTCGAAAACATCACGTACTACGCGGAGATGCCGACCAGTGTGCTCTCCGAAGGCGAGTTTCTGCGGCTGCTCTTGGAAGAAAGCGGCTGCGGCCTCTTGCTCGACGTCAACAACGTGTACGTCAATGCCGTCAATCACGGGCGGGCGCCGCGAGACGTGCTTTTCGAGCTGCCGCTCGATCGCGTGCGGCAGATTCATCTGGCGGGCCACGAGCGCGAGGACGACATTCTGCTCGACAATCACGGCAGCGCCGTCTGCGACGAGGTCTGGGCCTTGTACCGCGAGGTGCTCGAACGGGTCGGCCCCAAACCCACTCTGATCGAATGGGACACGAACATCCCGCCGCTCGATCGCGTGCTCGACGAAGCGGATCGCGCCCGGGACATCCTGCACGACGTCTGCTCCGGCGCGCGCGCCGGCTTCGACCCACTCGAGAACCGTGACGTCGCTCTCTGAGTTTTTCGACGCCGTCGTACCGATGTTACGCGGCGAGACAAGCTCCGCCGAGTTCGAGGCGCGCGTGGGCTCGTCGCGTTCGGGCTCGAGGCGCGTGAGCTTTTATCGCACGCTGATGCGGCGCAACGTGCGACTGCTCCTCGGCGCCCTGTACCCGCACACGCGCCGGGCGGCGCTCGGAGAATCGCCCGAGCTGTGGAGCAATCTCGTCGATCGCTTCGACGCGAGCCACCCGGCGTCGCACTGGGACGTGAACGAGTTCGGGCGTCCGTTTCCCGATTTTCTGGGGGAGCTCGCGCGCGCCGGCGAGGTGCCCGCTTGCCTGGAAGAGCTCGCCGACTACGAATGGATCTGCTTTGCGGTCGGCGTCGAACCTGACGAAAATGTCCGCGGCCTCGGCCTCGACCGTACGCTCTACGTCCGCGAGTACGACCACGACGTTCCGAGTTTCGTCAAGAAGGAAGAAACTGGCCTCCCGAGAGCCGGCTCGAGCGTCGTCATCGTCTATCGGTCTCCGGAAGACAAGCGAGCGCGCTTCTTGCGTCCGACGCCGGTCGAGCTCTGCGTCATCGCCAGGCGTCAGGGCACCGAGCCACCGGACACGCTCTCGCGGGAAGCGCTGGCAGCGGCGGAGCAAAAGCTCGTCTCGCTCGGCGTGATACCACGCTGACGGCGAGTGCCGTTGGCGCCGCCTACCCGAGCGTCATGCCGCGGGCGCGGCAGGACGAGGTTCAGGCTCGCTCACAGGCACGCGGGGCATGGGCAGGTAAGCTCGGTACCGACACCGCAGGCGAACGGCGAGTTGCAGATCTGCATGCACTCGCACGTCGGGCTGGTTCCGCATTCTTCGGGCACGGACACGCAGTGGTAGCTGCTGGGGGCGAAGGCTTCCATGGTGGCGCATTCGAGCCCGGCCTCCGCGCACGCGTCGCAGGACGACACACCCGCACACTGCGCCACCGGCGTGCAGCGCCCCGAAAAACAACCTTCGATCACCTCCGGCGCGCTGCCCGCGGCGCAGGAGGGCGGCGGGTCGCTGCACGTCACCGTACGCGTGTCGCAGCTTCGGTTGATGACGCAACGCCCGGCGATGCAAGCGACGTCATCGGGTGTGACTTGGCGGCCAGTGCATTGTCCCGTGACGCAGACGAGGTCGCAGAACGGGATCTCGGCGTCCGTGGTCGCCGCGAGGCATTCACAACAGCTGTCTGCGAGCATGCAGTCTTCGGGCGAGCTGCAGGTCCCCTTGAGGACGGGTGCCTTGCCGCCGCTGCCAGCGCCGCCGCCGGTTCCCGTCGCGCTGCCGCCTTGCCCCGCGCCGCCGTCGCTCGCGCCGCTTTCTCCGCCCGAGGGCGTGCCCTGGCCTCCGCTGCCGGAGCTCGTCGACGTGTTGGCAGCCGACTGCGCGCTCGTGGTTGCGCTGCTGGTGGCGGACGCGGTCGTGTCCGATCCGGAAGCCGCGCCGCCGACTCCCATCGACGAGCTGCCTCCGGTGCCGCCATCATCCTCCGCCTGCTTGGTCGATTCGCCGACGCACGCCGCTGCGAGCGCCCAGAGCCCGCCCGCAAGCACTGCTACCCGAAACCGCCGACGCACCATACGACGGAGTCTAGCGCCTCGGAATGCGGGGCGCATCAGGGAGCGCAGTAGGGCGTCTACGGGTCCGGCACGGAGCTGACTGCTTCGAGCTCTTCCAGTTCGAGCTCTTCCAGCCACGACGGGCGCCTCGGGAAACGCGTCGAGCAATAGAGGACCACCGGAGTCACCGAGGCAAGCGCCCGCCTTCGGCGGCCACGACAGTGATCGTCTCCGATGACCACAGCTCGGGTCGGCGCCGTCCAACGCCGCAGCGGCGCCGCCACCGACGATCACGGTGCCGGCGCTGGACGGTCCTTCCAAACGAGCGCGACGATCGAGCGGCACTCCTCCCGGCCCAGCTCGAGCGAGCTCTCCTGTGTGCGGTAGAAGAGCGGTTGCCCTCGCGAGCACACGCCGGACTCCGGCGCGGGGCCCGCGCAGCCGAGGTTGACGACGACTGCGACGGCCGAACGTGGCCGCTTCCAATCGTTGCCAAGCGGCATCGAAATTCGAGCACCTGCCCTGGACCGCAGCAGCTCATTTCTAGAATTTTCGGCCTTGAGTGAAGCCGTCGCAACCGCTTCCCTATTGCCCCAAGCTTCGACAATGCGCCCAAGCACGATTTGCCCGGAGAAAGGACGTGCCCGAATGGGCGCCTGGTGGCGGGAAGCCCGTGCGTTATAGTTCTGAGCTGAGCTGTTTCCGAACCGCGGGGACACTTGAACCGAGCGCTTCGGCGCGTGAGAAGTCCTGAGTTCATGTCCGTTAGACCCGCTCCGGAAAGCTCAAGGCAGCGGCTTCATTGGGGCTTTGTCGCGTGGGGTTCAATGGTCGTGGCCGGCGCCGCGTTGGCGCTTTCGTGCCGCTCGCGCGTCTCGACTCCATCCGACGGTTCCGGCGCGATGGCGGGAGGTGTGGGCGGCAGCGGTGGTGTCGGCATGGCGAGCGGCGGGGGGCTCCCGACGGCCGGAGGCTCGGCCGGTGTAGGCGGCGGTCCGGCGGACGGAATTCAGTGCCAGCCCGGCCTCTCGCCCTGCGGAGACGCTTGCGTCGACCTCTACGCTTCCACGGAGCACTGCGGCTACTGCAATACCCCCTGCCCCGAGGGACGGCTCTGCAACACTGGTGCCTGCTCCACGGAATGCGCTCCTGAATACACGCAATGCGGAACGACCTGTGTCAACGTCCAGTCGAACAGCGCGCATTGCGGAACCTGCGATCGCGAGTGCGCCCTCGGCACTCCGTGCGTGGGCGGCGACTGCGGATGTCCGGATAATACGTTCCTCTGCGATAGCCTCTGCTCGGACGTCGCGAACGAAGCCGCGCACTGCGGCGCTTGCAACGCGCCGTGCCAGATCGGCGGAGCCTGCGTGGACGGAAACTGCGCGTGTCCCGCCGATACACAATTGTGCAACGACCAGTGCGCGTCGCTGAATACGGCACAAAATTGCGGAAGCTGTGGCAACGCGTGCCAGCCGGGTCAGATTTGCGGCGGAACCAGTTGCATCGCGGACACCGAGCCGTGCCCGGCGCCGTTGATGCGCTGCGGCTCCGCGTGCGTCGACGTCCAGATCGATCGGAACCACTGCGGCATTTGTGACGAAGCGTGCCTCGCCGCCGAGACGTGCCAGGCCGGAGCCTGCGTGTGCCCGCCGGGGCGCATGGCGTGCGGCAGTTCGTGCGTCGACACGATGACGAGCTCGCTCAACTGCGGCGCGTGCGGCACTGCCTGCAAGATCGGCCAAGCGTGCAACGCTGGAACTTGCGTATGTAGTGACGCATCGCTCACCAACTGCCCGAACGGTTGCCGCGACCTGGCGAGCGACGCCAGCAACTGCGGGGCTTGTGGCACGGTCTGCCAGGGCGGTTATCCCTGCACGAACGGCGAGTGCGCGTGCCCCGAGGGCACGGAGCTCTGCGATGGCCAGTGCGTCAGCACGGATTCGGACCCCGTTCACTGCGGCAGCTGCACGGGTGTGTGCCCGGATGGTGAATCGTGCATCGTCGGACAGTGCTCGGGCTCGATCGGCGATCAATGCACCAGCCAACTGGCTTACGGCATCACGCTGACGGAGGTCGCCGTGTATCAGGCCGGCAAGATCGTCCTGATGAACGACGGCGACGAGGTAGCTGGCGGTGACCGGCCCGTCGACGTAGTCGCCGGCAGGAGGTCTCTCGTACGCGCTTTCGTGACGCTCGCGCCGGACTTCGCGTCGCGCATCGTCTCGGCGCGGCTGACGCTACTTTCCGGCGCCGAACCGATTCAACACTTCTCCAAGCGGGAAGTCTCCGCCGGCTCATCGGAAGACAACCTCGCCACGACCTTCAACTTCGACCTGCCCGGCGAGGACTTCGGCGCCGAC
>DASWGX010000445.1:0-19622 GCA_036393455.1 Polyangiaceae bacterium | reverse complement strand
GCGTACAACGCCGGACCTCACGCGGTGCCGCGCTCGCTCGCGCGAGAGCAGCCGCTGCCGGCGGACCTCTTCGTCGCGGCGATTCCCTACGGCGAAACGCGCGAATATGCCTACCGTGTGCTCGGCAACTACGCGCGTTACCAATACATGGACGCCGGGGCAGAGGGCGTCACCCTGCCGGCGCTCGAGTTGCCCAAAGTCGAGCCCCTGCCGGCGAACGCGTACTGACGCCGCCTACCGCGCCGAACCGCCCGCGGTTCACCAGCGCCGACCGTGGATGGAGCGGCCTCACTGGTGTCGCAGGGCCGAATGCCGATGGAGCGATGCGCCGAGAGGCCGAGGTCCGTCTGCCGCGAAGTGCGCGGCGAACGCCTCGCGCAGCACGCCTTCGGCCAACTTGCCGCGCGGACTGAAACCCCACTCCGGCTCTTGAGATACATCGTCGGGGTCGGCGTAGAGGCGCCACAGGAAGAGCCCGGCGAACCACGGCTCGTCCAGGAGCGGCTGAACCAGGGCGCGGTAGGCGTCCGCCTGCGCCTTTTCGTCCACCACGACGTCGCTGAGATTTTCGGGCCATTCCCAGGGCCGGAGCGCCGGATCGCGGCGCGTCGTGTAACCGAACTCGGTGAAGAGGACTGGCTTGCCCCAGGCGTGCGAAAGCTCGCGCAAACCCTGCGCCACCTTGCGGCTGCCGGCCAAGAGATCGTCGACGGTCGCCCCGGGCCGATGCGCGAGCGGGTAAAAGGCGTTGACGCCGATGACGTCGAGCTCGCCGAGGATCACGGTGTCGACCACGTCGTCCCAGTTCGCAGCGTAGGTGACGAGTCCGGGATAGATGCGCCGGATCTCGCGCAGCAGCGCGACGAAGCTCGGAGCGCGCGCCGTGGTCACCCAGCTGCGAAGCTCGACTCCGGCGACCAGCATCTGGACCCCGCTGTCGCGCGCGAGCTCGGCCCAAGCGCGCAGGAACGCGCCATAGCTCTCTACCCAGGCCGCCCAATCTTCGTCGCCGCCCGGGTCCATCTCGCCGCGCCACCCTCCCGACTCGACCCAGAGATGCGGAACGAGCATGACGCGAAGTCCGGCCGCGTGCGCCTGAGCCACCGCGCGCGCGACGGCCCGCCTGTTTTCGCGGTACGGCTGCTCGAAGCTGAGCGATACCCCCGTCGACGACGTGTCCCAGACGCGGCCGAACGGCGTCAAGCTCACCCAGTTGGCGCCGAGCTCGCGCGCTTCCGCGAGAGCCCGCGCGCAGACCTCGCTGCCGTAGCCCTTGCCGGGGTGCAGGCTGCTCTCGATGGGCCCGAGCGTGACGCCGCGAACGGCCGGCATTGCGCTTTTTTCCCAGCCGCGCGAGCCGATGCCGAGCAACGGCCCGGCGGGAGTCGAGCGACCGAGGAGGGCGACGACCGCGACGGCCCACGCCGAGAGCCAGACGCGACTACGCGTCGAGGCTCGCATGCAGTCTTTCCAGCAGCGCGTCGTCGATATCCGTCAGGCGCTCGACGACGACGTCCGCCCGCGACGATTCGAGCCGCTGCTTGGGATAACTGTGTGCGACCGCGATACAGCGGAGGCCGGCGCGCTTGGCCGCCTCCACGCCGGCGAGCGAGTCCTCGATCACGACGACGTCGGACGCGGCGTCCGCCGCCGAAAGCGACGACAACCAATCGAGGGCGAGCAAGTACCCCTGCGGATCCGGCTTGGAGCGCGGCGCGTCTTCCGCCGAAACGACGTACCCCACGTGGGCCGATACTCCGAGCACGCGAAGCCCGAGCTCGATTTCGTCGCGCAACGCTCCCGAGACGACGCCGACGGGGCCGCGCGCGGCGGACCGAGCCACGAGTGCCGCAGCCCCCTCGAATACCGGAAGGTCGGCGCGAGCTCGCGCCAGGTACATTGGTCCCTTGGCCCGGACCAGCTCGCTCACGAGCTCTGGTGGCGCGGAACGCCCTTTGTCGCGCAAGATCGCCACGAACGCGGCCGCGTCGTCGTAGCCGATGTACTCCTCGAAGTAGCGCGCTTGCGAAACCTCGACGCCAAGGCTGGAAAGGGCATCGCGAAAGGCCGCTAGATGGACGGCTTCGTCGTCGACGAGGACGCCGTTGTAGTCGAACAGCGTGGCTGAGAACATGCGCCGCTCCGCGCCGGGATGCTTGCCTCGGGACTCGGCCGGGGTCAAAGCGACGGCCCCCGCCTGCCCGAGGCTCCGCCCCCTTGCCAGAGGGTCCGGGCTGTGCAAGCTTCCCGCCGCTTTCGTCCCGGCTTCCCTTGGTAGAAACTCGATGAGCAAAGGTGACCTTTTGGAGATGGAGGGCGTCATTCAGGACGCGCTGGGCGGCGGCCAATACAACATCAGGGTCGATCAAGGTGGCGCCGTCGTGCGCGCGCAGCTTTCAGGGCGCATGCGCCGTCACCATATCCGGGTGTTGCCTGGCGACCGCGTTCGCGTCGCGGTTTCGCCCTACGATCTCAGCCACGGCCTCATCGTCTATCGCGGCAAATAGCGCGCTCGTCCTCGCGTGCTTCGCCGCCGCGTGCTTGGTGGCGGCATGCAGCAAGGAAGCACCCGCGGGCGAACGCGAGGCGGGCGCGCCGATCGCGAACGCCGCCGAACCGGCTCCTCTGCGCCTCTATCTGCCGGACGCCTCGCCCGCGCTGCCCTTCGCCGACGCCGCACCGATCGTTCGCGAGGCAGTACCGAACGGTCGGTGCCCGGCGGGCATGGTGGACGTCGCGGGACGCTTCTGCATCGACCGCTACGAAGTCGTGCTCCGGGACCGCGCGGGGCGCCGCATCTCGCCGTACTACCACCCGACCCGAGGGCAGTCGGAGCGCAGCTACGAAGCTTGGCGCGGCCGCGCGAGGCCAGGCGAGCCGGACGTCGTGGCACCGCCGGAGTGGCAGCGTCGCGAAGCGTTCGACGTCGTCGCGGAGTCGCTGCCGGGACAAGTCCCCAACGGCTATTTGAGCGGCGACATCGCGGCGCGCGCGTGCGAGGCGGCGGGCAAGCGTCTGTGCACTGCCGATGAATGGGTCTTCGCGTGTCGTGGCCAGACGTCGACGCCGTTCCCCTATGGCGCGGACTACGCTCGGGGGCGCTGCAACGTTTTCCGCTCGACGCACCCGGCCGCCGTCCTGCACGGCAATCCGTCGCTCAATCACCTCGACCCGCGCCTGAACCTCGTGAGCGACGCCGAAGGAGCGCTGCTGCGAAAGACGGGGCAGAGCGCCGCCTGCGCCAGCCGCTGGGGCTCGGACGCCGCCTACGACCTGGTCGGCAATCTCGACGAGTGGGTCGACGACGCCGATGGTATGTTCGTCGGCGGGTTCTACGCCCGGGCCACGCGCGACGGCTGCGCCGCCGCCGTGACGACGCACCCGCGCAACTACTTCGACTACAGCCTCGGCACCCGGTGCTGCTCCGGGCACCGGCGCTAAGAGTGAACCGGCCTTCCGGCCGCACACGTGATCTGGAGCGTCGAAAACTTGGGGGTGACGTAGGCTAGTATCCTACGATTGCACACATGATCTCCGCTGGACCCGTTACCTTTCGCTTCTGCGCCGCATTGGGTGCTCTGGTCGGCGCCGCGGCCTGTAGCCACCCGATCCAGAGCAAGCTCGAAGGCCGTTGGCTGGGGGACGCCGTCGAGAACTTCGACGACCCAGTGGTCGCGAGCGCGACGGGCTGGGTCAAGGGCACGAGCTTCGAGTTCGCCGGGCCAAACTTGACGATCGCGATTCCGGGCGAAGAGCCGCGGACCGGCAGCTACCGCGTTGCAGGAGCGCGAAAGTCCCTGATAAAGCTCGCGATCACCCGCGCGGACGGCGGTTCGGATCGAGCCGAGCTCCGCATGGACTCGGACAACTCGATGCGCTGGATGCTGGACAACTCGCGCGCGGTGGTCTTGCGCCGCGATCTCTGAGCGCCGCGCCCGCAGGCGCGGAGACTCAGCGGCTGAGCTCCAAACGGCGCAGCACCTTGAGCCCGCGCTGCGACGGCGCGAACTCGACCGCGTCGACGGCGGCGCGCGAGCACGCCTCCACCTCGGGCGCCAGTGGCGGATCGAACGCGTGCGACGCGACGGCGCCGGTGGGCGCCACCTCCAACATCAAGGTCGAATCGAGCACCAAGCGAACCTCCTGACCGGGAGTCGTCTTGCGCAACAGGCAGTCTTCGACGGCGGCAGTGATCCTGTCGATGCCCCGTTCGAGCTCGGTCACCGTCGGTTCTTCCTGGAGGGCGGCTCCCTCGAGGCCATTTCCAGGCCCAGAATCGGCGGACACGGCGGAACTACCGCGAGCGCTCCGCGCTCGGGACGTCGATCGAGCCAGCGGCGCGGGCTCCGACGCGACGGCTGGCCCCGCCGCGCCTCCGGGGCCGGCGACCTTGGACCCTTGCGCGCGCGGCGCTCGGAAGCGCTGTTCGGACGGCGCGCTCAGGAGCCGCGCGGGACGATGGTTGCCGAGCGACGTGACGCGTACCGAGCCGCGCAGCACGCGGACGTTCACGCCGTCCCCGGAAAGCCGGACGCTGAACTCGGTTCCGCGGACGGCCACGCGCGCGTCTCCCGCGAGCACCACGAAAGTCTCCGCGCGAGGCCGCGGCTCGACTTGCGCGGTCAAGAGGCCCGCTTCGAGCCTCACCCGCACCACGTCTCCGCGCGATTCGAGCACGGCTTCGCTCTTCGGCGCGAGCTTCCAAACCGCGTGCCCGGCGTGGCGCACGGTCAAACTTCGTTCATGGGTCCGCAGTCGCTCGCCGAGCGCGAGAGCACTGCCGTCGACCGAGTCCGTGACCGTCGCCGCCACGGTCGGCTCCGGCGGAGCGTGAGGCTGGGGCGCTCGCGCGCTCCACCAAAGGACGGCGGTCGCGACGGCCCCCGCGCCGACCAACAGCGGCCAGAACACCGAACCGCGACGAACCTGCACCGGCCGTGTGCCCGAGGGCCGTCGCGAATCGCCTTCGATTTGTCGCTGGAGCCCCGCTTCGACGCGATCCCAATCGATCTCGGGTATTTCCAGGCGCCGCGCTTCACCCGAGAGCTGCTCGAGCGCGCGCCGAGCCGGAACCGTCACGATACCTGCTCCTTTCGGACGGCCGAGGTCCCGTTCTGGGCCGACCGCGACCCTGCAAGGAGCAGAAGCAGCGGAGCGAGCGCGGGGTCCTCGCTCAACATCGCTTCGATCTCACGGCGCGCGTAAAACAGTCGCGTGCGGATGGTGAGCACGGGAGCTTTGACGATATCCCCGATCTCGCGGGCGGTGAGGCCTTCGATGTCGTGGAGCACGAACACCGTTCGTTTCTTTTCGCTCAAGCGATCGAGCAGGCGAAAGAACGCCGCAATGCGCCCGCTGCGCGCCAGCGCCTCCTCCGGCAAGGGTCGAGGGTCCGCGAATTCCACGCCCTCGGGCAGCTGTCCCAGGACCGGCCGGCTGCGCGCCGCGCGCCGGTACATCAGGACGACGTTGACCGAGACGCGGTAGAGCCAAGTCGTGAAGCGCGCGCGGCCGTTGAAGGAGCCGATGCTGCGGTGTACCTGAAAGAAAACCTCCTGAACGACGTCCTCCAGGTCCGGGCTCGGCCCGAGCATGCGGTGAACGACGCGCGCAACTTCCGCGCGGTGCGAACGGAATAGCTCCGCGAAAGCGGCGGCATCGCCCGCACGGCACCGATCGACGACACTGCCCGCACCTTCCACGGGTCCAAGCGTAGCCCGGACGAACGGGCCGCGCCGGCCCGCCACTGGAGCGCGCCGGCAGACGGCCGGGGTGGGCGGGTCGAAGAGAGAGAAGCGCTGAACTTCGGAGAGGAGGGCCAACACGACAGGTGTTCGTTGCGTCCCGCCCGCCGCGGGTTCAGGCAGGTTTCCGCCAGACCTCCCGCGACGCGCCGCCTCCCTCGGACGTGGTTGCCGGCGGCGCGTCTCAGAACAGAGCGCGAAGGTCCACGGGATCCTTCTTCTTTTGCTCGAGCACGCGGTTCACCGCTCGGAGCAGGCGGGTCTTGGCCGCACCCGACAGCGGCTTGCCCGTGCTGGCGCGCTCCAGCAGCCTAGGCGTGACGGGACGGCCCGAACGACGCTCGGTAGGCGCTGGCTTGTCCTCGCCCGAGCTTTCACCCGCACGCGCCAGCCTCTTTGCGAGTTTCACGTGGCGGTCTTCAGGACGCAAGCGTTCGAGAATGCGAGAGGCGATCAGGATGCGCCGCGGATCGATCTTGTGGGTCTGCAACAGTTCGCTGAATTTGCTTGCCATGATGCGGTGCCTCGCGCGCCTGATTTCCTGATTCCTGCTTGCCCGGCCCGAGACTCGGGCCCTTCTCGACGACCCGTCCCGCTGGCGGGGGCCGGCACCCTAACACGGCCTTGCACGCTGACAAGCCGTCGCAACCGTGCTTCGACCGTTGCTAAGGGCGCCCGGCTCGACCGAAACTCACCGGCATGAGCTCGGAAGCGGAGCGCGCCGCCGAAGCGGCAGGCAGCGTGCTGGGCGACCGGAAGCCGCCGCGAATCGGAGTCGTGCTCGGGTCCGGTCTCGGCGCCTTCGCCGAACGCCTGCGCGGCGCGGAGCGCGTGGGCTACCACGAGATTCCGCACTTTACGCTGCCCGGCGTCCAGGGCCACGCCGGCGCGCTGTGGCTCGGCCTCACCGGAGACGTCCCGGTCGCCTGCCTGCAAGGGCGCGTGCATCTCTACGAAGGCCATCCGCCGGCCGCGGTCGTGTTCGGCGTGAGAGTGCTCGCCGCGCTCGGTTGCGGCGCGGTAATTCTGAGCAACGCAGCGGGCGGCATCGATGCGTCGATGGAGCCCGGCGACCTCATGCTGATCGTCGATCACCTCAACCTGACCGGCGAAAATCCCTTGGCGAGCGCCGGGGACTCCGAACGCTTCGTCGACATGTCGTGCGCGTACGATGCCGAGCTGTCTGCGGCGGCACGTCTCGCCGGGCGGGCCGCGAACGTGAAGCTCCACGAAGGCGTCTACGCCGGCGTGCGGGGCCCGAGCTACGAAACCCCGGCGGAAATCTCGATGCTCCGCACTCTGGGAGCGCACGCGGTCGGCATGAGCACGGTGCTCGAAGTCATCATGCTTCGAAGGCTCGGCGTGCGCGTCGGCGCGGTGAGCGCCGTGACGAACTTCGCGGCGGGCCTCACGCCGCACCCGCTCGAGCACGCGGAGGTCGAACGAGTGGCGCGAGCCGCGTCGGGTGGGTTCGTCGCATTCCTCGACGCATGGGTCGCGCGCGCGGGCGCGCTGGTTCCGCCCCACTGAACGAGCCAGTTAACGAGCCGGGCGCGCTCGAGCCGCGGTCGCTCCTCCGGCCCGCTTTGCTCGCAAACGTCGCTATGCCATGCTTTGCGGCGGAACTTGGCGAACGAGGCTGGTCGATCGTGAGCGTGGCGCGCCTGATGCTGGGACGGCCCCCGGAGCTCGTGGTCTACGACAGACCGCAGCGTTGCCCGTATTTACGAGAACGCATCGCGCGCATGCCGCTGCGCTTGCCGGCGCGCACTCTCGACCGGGAAGAGCTCGACGAACGCCTGGCAACCGGCGATCGGCGGCAGGGCTACGTCCTTTACCGCACGGCATGTCCCGCCTGCCGCGCGTGCGAGCCGATTCGTCTCGACGTGCACTGCTTCGAGCCCAATCGTACTCAACGCCGCACGCTGGCGCGCGGTGATCGGGAGCTGCGCTTGGAGATCGGCCCTCCGCTGATCGACACACGCCGCGTCGAGCTGTACAACCTGCACAAAGAGGGTCGCAGCCTGAACGACGGGCAACCTCCGATCGACGCCGAGGGCTACCGCGACTTTTTGGTGCACACCTGTTGCGACACCTTCGAGCTTCGCTTTCTGCTCGGTTCGGAGCTGGTCGGTGTGGCAATCACGGATCGCGGCGCGCGCGCTCTTTCCGCCGTCTACTGCTGCTACGATCCGAGCTTTTCGTTTCTGAGCCTGGGCAGCTATTCGATCTTGAAGCAACTCGAGCTCTGCAAGGTCTGGGGCCTACGCTACCTGTATCTCGGGCTCTACATCGCCGAGAGCGCGGCGATGGCCTACAAGGCGCGCTTCCTCCCGCACGAGCGGCTGCTCGACGGCGAGTGGGTTCGCTTCGGCGCGCCCGGCGACTGATCGCCGTTCGGCGCCGTTCCGGCTCCCGTCAGCCCACGGCTCGACCGTGCCGGAGCGTCGGAAGCAACGCGAGGGCCGCTAGCAATCCGAGCACCACCAGGACGGGGAACAGCGCGCTCCAGCCCCAGGCGTCGGCGATGCGCGGCACCAGCAATCCCTCGAGCAATGCACCGAGAGAACCCACGCCGTTGACGAACCCCGTCGCCATGGCGGCGGCGTTGGGACCGCCGGCGTCCTGGGCGGCGGCGCCGGAAATCAGCGAGTCCGGGCCGAACAGCGCCGCACCCACGAGCGCGAGCAGCGCGGCGTTGGTCCAGGGGTCCGGCGTCGAATACCGCGCGTAGAGCAGGAGCGCCCCGGCCAGGCCAAGCAAAAAGACCATCGCCACGGCTCCACGCGGCACCCGAACGCGGTCGGAGATCAGACCCGCGCAGATCGCGCCCACCGTTCCCCCGGCCTCGAACCCGACCGCGATGTACGCCGCGGTATCGCCGGCGTGGCCATGAACCTGAGACAGATAGAACGGCAGCCAAAACAAGAGCGAATAACGGATGAACTTGATGAAAAAATAGGCCAGGCCGTAGGACCAGAGCACGCGTTTCTTCACCACTTCCCACTGGAGCGCGCGTACCGCGGCGCGCGTAGGCGTCACGTTGTCTCCCGAGCTTCCTCGCGCCCCGCCGCGAGGAAGCCACGAGAGGACCGCGACGGCCACGAGCGTCATCCACAGCGCGGGCCCGTAGAAAGCCGCGCGCCAGCCGTAGTGACCGAGCAGCCACCCGCTGAAAAAACCGGCGAAGATACCCCCGACCTGGTAGCAGGTCCCCCAGAAGCCCATCACGGTCGCGCGGTCCCTCGGCGTCGTCCACTCGGCCATCGTGCGTGTCGTGCCGGGCCAACCGGTGGATTGCGCGAACCCATTCAAGAGAAAGAAAAGGCCGAACAGCACCGCGCCGCCCGCCGACCCGAACCCGACGCACAGGCCCGCCGAAGCCAGCATGCCGAAGCCGATCAAACGTCGCGCGCCGACGCGATCGCCGAGGACTCCACTGCCGAATTGACCCACGGCGTAGGCGCCGAGGAAGAGCGTGTCGATGACGCCGAGCGCCGTCGTACTGACGCCAAGCTGATCGACGATGGACTTCTTGGCGACGCTGAAGCCCTTACGTCCCGTGTAGTAGCTCGCGTAGGCGACCCAGCTCAGTCCCCAGGCTAGGTTGCGGTTGGTCTTCTCGGATTCATTCACTCGAAAGACCGGGTTTCCGCTTCTTCGATCCGAGCCAACACCGCGGCCAAGGCATCCTTGGCGCGTTCGAAGGACATCGCATTGTCCTGTGACATTCGGCGGGCGGCTTCGAGTTTTTCCTGCTCCGTTTCCAGCGTCGCGCGAATACGATCGAGCTCCGAGTTCGCGGAAGTCAAAGTCGAGTCGAGCACGGCGACGCGCGCGTCGAGCTCCGCGAGCGCCGCCTTGGCGCGCTCCAGCTCCTCCGACCGCTCGGCGAGCGCGCTGGAAAGGCGCCCGACCTCCGCGGTTTGCCCGCCGAGATCGCTGCCAAGCCGCTCGAGCTCCAGGCCTTGCTCGGTCAAGGCCTCGTCCATCGCCGCGATGCTCGCCTCGCGCTCCTGGCGCGTCGCGCGCTCGGCTACGAGCTCGGCGTTGCGAGCTCCTAGCTCTGTCTCGAGCTCCGCCTCGCGCTGCGCGAGCCGCGCCGCGCCGGCGCGCTGCTCTTCGGCCAGCGCCTCTTCGAGCTCCGCTCGCTGTTTGCCCAGCGCTTCCTCGTTGGCGCGGTAGAGAGCGCTGAGGCGCACCTCGGACTCCTTTTTCAGCTCGAGCTCGCGGCGCGCCACCGCCTCGGCGCGGCCTGCTTCGGCCGCAACGTGGGCTTGCTCGAGCGCCGCTTCCCGTTCACCCGCGGCCTCTGCCCGGACCTCCGCAACGGCTCGCTCTAAAGCTTCCGCTCTTTCGGCCTCCGCGTCGGCTCGTGCCTCCTGCAGCGCGCGTTCGCGCGCTGCATCGGCCGCCGCGATCACCTGGTCACGCGCCGAGAGCTCCTGCGCGCGTGTTTCGACTTCCGCTTTGAGCTTGTCCGCCTTGCGCTTGAAATCGTCGGCGCGCTTGGCCGCCTGATCCTTGTCGTTCTTCAGCGCCTCGTTGTGCTTGTCGAGGTCGCCGAGCTGCCGATCGAGCTCGTACACACGGTCGAGCAGATCCGCCTTGTCGCGTTCCAGCGCGAGGCTTCCTTCGCGCAGCGCCAAAAGCTCTTTTTCCTTGTGGCTGAGTTGATCCCGGACATCCAGGATCTCCTTGTCCTTCTTGTAGAGCTGCTCTCTCAGATCCAAAAACTCGCGCGCCGAACCGACGTTCTTGCCCGAGGCGAGCTTTTCCTTCAGCTCTCCGAGCTCTCTCTGCAGGCGCTCGATGTCGCGAGCCTCCGATTCCGCTGCCTTGATCTGCGCTTCCGCAGCGTCGGCACGCTGTTCGGCTTCGCGGAGCGAGGCTCTGAGCGCGTCGACCTGCGCCATCAGGCGTTCCGGCGCCTGGCTCGGAGATTGACTCGGCCGCCCGCTGCCCAGCGATCCGCTGCGCACTGACGAGCGCGGCGCGCCGCTCGTTCCCTCCCCAAGCGACTCGGGCGGCGGCAGCGAGCTCGTGCGGCCCGGTTCGTCCACCAGCGCGCCGAACGCTTGCTCGGTAAACGACTCGACGTCGGTGTCGACACTCGGTGGCGGCTCGCTCGCGCCGCGAAAGGACCGCGGTGCGATGGACGCCATCTCGATGTCGACGAGCTCTTCGTCGTGCTCGAGAACGATCTCGCTCTCGGGAACCACGGACACGCTCGCGCCGCTGCCCGGGTCGGTCGAATTCAGCGCCACGTACTGCCGAATGTGGTCGAGCAAATCCTCGAAGCTCACCGGCTTATGAACGTAGTCCTCGGCCCGGGTGCGCAAGCGGCGGTGCTGCTCGAACGTCTCCTCGGTCGAATCCGCGCTCATGATGATGAGCGGCACGTCGGCGAGCGAGCCGTCCCGCTTGAGCTTGTTGCAGACGGAAAACCCGTTCATCCGGGGTAGCTCGATCGACAGCAGGATGAGATCGGGTTTCTCGGCCGCCGCTTGGGCCAGGCCGGCCGCAGCATCGTCGACGACGGTCACCCGGCACGCGTGGCGCTCGAGCCCGTCGCGCAACGCCGCGGCGAAGGTATCGTCACTTTCGAAGACCAGAACCTTGGTCGGCATTCAGCGCTCTCGCACTCTTGCCCGACGCACGCACGCGCGGCCCGGACTTGCACGATATCGGCCACTTAGCGCTGGGTCAAACACGTCAGTTTCACTCTCGTTCTTCGAGACTCATCCGTTCTTCGAGAAGCATCGGCTGGGGCGCGTGCCACCTTGACCGACATCGCCGACCGACCCGGGTGGCCGGCCAGCGGCGCCGCGCGCTCACGACTGTGGCCGCGAGCGCTGCGCCTTTTCGGTGAGCCCGCTCACGCCGAAGCGCGCGGCGAGGACGCCGACCACGTTGCGCCAGTCGACACCTCGCAGCGCCAGGCCGACCATCGCATGGAACACGAGGTCCGCGGCCTCGCTCGCGACGCGCTCTTCCGACTCCTCTGCCAGCGCCTGAACCAGCTCGGCGGCTTCTTCTCGAACCTTGTCGCCGATGGCGGTGGCGCCCCCGTCGAGGAGCTTGCGGGTGTAGCTCTGGCTGCCGCTCGCATCCCGTCGCGCCTCGATGACGGCCTCCAGCTCTTCGATGAAGGGGCGCACCGGGGCGGACTCGATCACGCCGCGCTCGGTGACCCCGCGGAAAAAACAGTTTCTCGCGCCGGTGTGGCAGCTCGGGCCGACCGGATCCACCAGGACGAGCAGCGTGTCTCCGTCGCAGTCGGCCGTCACCGAGTGCACGCTGAGCCGGTGGCCGCTCGTCTCACCCTTGACCCACAAAGCTTGGCGCGAGCGGCTGAAAAACGTGGCCAGCCCGGTTTTCAAGGTTTGCCTGAGCGCGGCTTCGTTCATCCACGCGAGCATGCGCACCTCTCCGGTGAGCCGGTCCTGCACGACAGCCGCTATCAACCCATGTTCGTCGAAGCGGAGCGCGTTGTTCCAAGAAGCGTCGTCGTTCACGGGCGCGAAGGTAGCCCCGTCCCTGCGAAAGCGCCCACCTGCGCCGGCACCAAAGCCCGCTCATCGGCGTTTCACGCGCTGCCATGCGGGCGTCGTCGCGGGAGGGGCTCCGCCCCCGAAGGCGTTCGAAAAGCTGGGGGGCAAGCCCCACGAGAACGCCTTTCTTGACCCATAAACGCTCAGAATTATTGAGATCCGACTGCTGGTCCAAATGATGCATTATGCTCTCGAGCCGCAAGAGCCTTGCGGCATGCGTCGAGCCCGCCGAGCGGGCGCTCTCGCGCGATTTCGAAGGTGGTCGCGCCCTTTCCTCCCTGAAGTACAGGCCTTGGGTCAACAGGAGAAATCATGCCTCAGAAGCTAGGTCAGTTGGTAGAGAGCCGGGCGCTCTCCCATCGGTCCTCTTTAGCCCGCGGGTGGTTGTTGGCATGTTTGGGCGCGCTCGCAGGCTGCAGCGACGGCGAGGGGCAACCGGCGCCGGACGGCGGCGTCACCCGCATCGTCTACGCCGTGCGCCAGCACACCGTGCTCGAGGGCGACACCGCGTTCGTCGACGTCGCGGGCGGAATGGGCCAGGTGATGGACTACGGGCGGTACGTTCCGGGCGCGCGGCTCGAGATTCTGGACCTTCGCAGTGGAGACGTGACAAACCTCATCGCCGACTATCCGGAAGCCGACCTCAACAGCCTCGACGTCAGCTACGACGCCACGCGCGTCGTCTTCTCGATGAAGCGCGACGCCACCGACACTTACCACCTGTACTGGGCGAGCCTGGAGCCGGACGCCGACGGCACCTACGACGTCACGCCACTGACGATGGGGCCGCAGGACGATCAGCATCCGATCTGGCTTCCCGGCGATCGCATCGCGTTCGCGACGAACCAGGCTTATACGGAGATGGGGACTCGCGCAGACGAGTACAACCATGCGCGCGTGGTCACGCAGATAGCGACGATCACGATGGGCGGCGTGGGCGCCGATCGCAAGCTTTGTTCGCAAAACTTGTCGCATACCATCAACCTTTTCCCGATGAGCGACGGGCGGGTCGGCTTCTCGCGCTGGGAACATCTGGAAAACGTCAACGACGTCAAGTTGTTCGCGATGAACCCCGACTGTACGCAAATGGTGGCCATCGCGGGGCAGCACAGCAAGCCGTCGAACTCTCTGGTGCAGGTCAGCGAAGCGAACGAGCCGTACTTGTTCTACGCCGTCGCGACATCGCGTGAAGATACGATCCAGGCCGGTGCGCTGGTTCGCATCGACGCGCGCGGCGACAACGGCGTGGACGAAGAGCTCGTCGAATACGAAGTCTTGACTCCGGCGGTTCCGCGCGCAGAGGATCCGTCGCCTGTCGGTCGCTACCGAAACCCCCAGGTTTTGCCGGACGGCAAGCTGCTCGTCACTTGGAGTGGTCACGACGTCGTGAACGAGATCAACGAGCTCTCGCTGACGCCGCCGGACTACGGCATCTACATTTACGACCCAGTGACGCGCGCGAACCAGCTCGTCGTCAACTACGAAGACACCTGGGAGCTCTACGCGAAGCCCGTCGTAGCGCGGACGGAGCCCGAGATCATCAGCTCGATCCAGAACACGGCGGACTCGTCGCTCCCCGTGTTGCTCGGCTCGGTCGACATCCGGCAAACGTCGCTCGGAGAGCTGCACGGCGAGACGGTCACGGGCGCGCAGTTCGACGGAACGTCGATCGACGAAGCGCTCGGGGAAGCGGTCAAGGTCCGCATCATCGAAGGCTTCTCGAGCGAAGCCGCGGGCGAGACGATGTTCGGTCTGACGATGGCGGAAGGCGCCGCACTGCTGGGCGAAGCAATCATCAACAGCGACGGCTCATGGAGCGCTGAGATTCCGCCGTACGTACCGGTGCACCTGCAGGCGGTCGACGAGTTCGAGCTCGCAATCCGCAATCAGACCACGTGGATTCAGGGCATGCCCGGCGAAGATAGGGCCTGCGGCGGCTGTCACGAACGCCGTACCGAGGGCTTCTCGCCGAGCGAGCAGGCGCTCTCGATTGCGGCCGGCAAAGCTCCGCAAGACTTCTTGATTCCCGTGCTGGACCGCACCGAGTACCCCTGGGCGTACGCCGACGACGCGGCCAACCAAAACCAGGTTCAGGCGCTGCTCAATCAAAAGTGCGTCGGCTGCCACAACGAAACGACGAACGGGAGTGTTGCGCAGCAGTTCTACACCGTCACCATGACCGAGGACGGCCAGGAAACGACGTACGAAATCCCCTGGCTCGACCTCAGCGATCGTTCGATCACCGTCAGCTACGACAACGAGATCCGCGACTGGCCCGCGTCGTACGTCTCGATCTTCTATCCGGCAGCGCTCGAGATGGAAGTGGGCGACGGCGCCGAGGTGGAAGGCGAAGTGCCTCCCATGTGGGGCATCCCGAGCGACGCGCGCAACAGCGTGCTGATCGAGAAGTTGAACGTCACCTCCGCGCTGGACGCGTCGCGCTACGCCTGGGAGCTCGGCCAAGGGTTCACGGACGCGCGGGTTCAAGGCGGGACACGCACCGATCACGCGGCATTCGCCGAGCTGACCCGCGAAGAGGTCACCATGTTGATCCGCGTGATCGACATGGG
The DNA here is from genome assembly GCA_036393455.1 of Polyangiaceae bacterium. Classification (GTDB taxonomy): domain Bacteria; phylum Myxococcota_A; class Polyangia; order Polyangiales; family Polyangiaceae; genus DASWGX01. The sequence continues at coordinate 4,754 of DASWGX010000445.1, read as the reverse complement.
CGGCCAATTCTACGCCCGCCAGAACACGGGCTTTCAGCCCTTCACGGACGACCCCCTGAGCGGTGCCGAGTACTGAGCTTCACGGCCTCAAAGGTAAGGAAGACAAGCCATGAAATCGCGCATGCTGAAGTTGGTCGTGGGTTCGATGATCGCGGGTGGTGCCACGCTCGCGCTTCCGGCGACGGCCGCCGAAGAAGCGGAGCTGCTCTATTCCGGGCGGGCGCGCGTGTATCAGAACCTGAGCGCCGATTCGCTCGAAAGCGTGAGCACGCCGGACGCCATCAAGGCGGTCACGCAGTCCAACGTCGCGCCAACCAAGATCTGGAAGGTGCTCGAGCACGGGGAAAAGGTCGAATGCCTCGCTTGCATCCCGTTGGTCTCGAAGCTCCTCTATCACGAGGATTCTCGCGCCAGGGAAATCAGCGCCTGGTGGCTCAGGCGGCGCATCTTCGGCGTTTTCGGCGAGGGTCAGGTCTACTCGAGCGTGGTCGCGACGCTCACGGATCAGGGACAATCCGCGGAGCGGCGCGCTTACGCCGCGGAAGCGATCGGAGAGTTTCTGACCAAGGCCGGCGTGAAGCACGTGTCTCGCGCCATCGTCGAAGACTCGGACTCCGGCGTCCGTGAAGCGTCCGTGCGCGCGCTCGAGCGGCTGAACAGCCAGGGTACGAACGGGGAGCTCGGCGTAGCCCTTGGGGATTCGAGCCAGGGCGTGCGTTTGGCGGCGCTGCGCGCGGCCGGTCGCGTCAACGTGTTCTCCGACGTGGCTTCGATCGTGGAGCTCATCGACGATTCGTCGGAGCTCGTTCGCCGGCGCACGGCCGAGGTGCTCGGCGTCATGCGAGCAGGCGACGCGGTGGCCGGTCTCATCGCTCTCACCGATCCCGAGACGGAGCCGGACGCCTCGGTGCGCGCGGCGGCCGTCTACGCGCTCGGCCAAATCGGCGACGCAGAGGCACAGCCCTACGTTCAGGCCGCTCGCAAGGACGATCCGGACAAGTTCGTTCGCGACGCGGCTCGTATTGCTCTGCGTCTGCTCTGATCCGCCCGAACGGCCGGCACCGCGTCGCTCGACCGAGCGGTGCTAGGATGCTTCCGTGACTTGGTACCGATTCGGTTGGCTCATCCTCGGCGGCCTCGTGCCGAGCGCGCCACTCGGCTGCACGCGACAGGACGAGTCGGAGCGCACCACCTTCTACGACCGCAAGATCGCGCCGATTCTCGAAGGCTCGTGCGCCACGAGCCCGTCTCAGTCGTCGTGTCACGTGATGGTAGATCCGCGACGCGGCAACGCTCTCGGCAACCTGAGCGTGGAGAGCTACGAAGCGCTGACTCAGCGACGTGATCTTTTCGTCGACTACGGGCCGTACGGAGTGCCCGCCCTGCTGCTCAAGGTGCTGCCGCCGTTCGAAATCCGCCTCACGTCGTGGGATGGGTCGGAGCCGCGCATCATCACGACCAACATCGCTCACGTGGGAGGCTCGCTGCTCGACGTGACGAGCAGCTCGTTCACGCAGCTGGAACAATGGCTCGCCAATGGGGCCGCGGAAAACAACGCTCCGCCCCTGCCGGCGGAGTATGCGTTCACCGAGTGCAGCGACTCACCGGGCAGCGACCCGCTCTTCGACCCCGACACGGAGCCGGGCACGCCGGACTACGCCGAGTTCGACCGCGTCAACCAAGTCATCGGCCAGCGCTGCGCGGCCGGCAATTGCCACGGCTCGCCTTCGAACTCGCTGTACTTCACCTGCGGCGACAGCACCGTCAGTCGGCGCTGGAACTACTTCGTCGCCAGCGACTATGTATCCACCGCTACGGAAACGAGCGAAATACTTCGTCGGGTTCTCGATCCGGCCGAGGGCGGCACCTTCCACGAGGGCGGCGTGATCTTCACGTCCAACGACGACCCGGACTACCAGGCACTCGCGACCTGGGCCACGACCAAAGGCGGCCCCACCAACGTGCCGACGGACCTCGGTTTTCAGTTCTTCGAGCGCCGCGTCCAGCCGATGCTGGTCAAACGCGGCTGCATGATGCTCGGCTGTCACTCGGCGGCCATGTTCCACGACTACCGGCTGCGCGGCGGCAGCGCCGGGCACTTCGCGCTTCCCGCGACCCGCACGAACTACGACCTTACTCTCGACCAAGTCGCGCTCGAGTCGCCCGACCCGAACGCAAGCCGCCTCATCCGCAAGAACCTGCCGCCGGGACCGGCCGGGCTCGGGATCTTGCACCGAGGCGGGCCCTTGTTCGGCGACGGCGGCGACCCGAGCGCGTGCGACCTCGACGCGGCACAAAACGGTCCCCTCGACGAGCAAGATCCGTATTGCGTGCTCGTGGCTTGGATCGGCATCGAGCGGAACGCCCGAATGGCGGCGGCCGCGCCGCTCAGCGGCATCGTCTTCGTGCGCCGTCCGCCGAGCGCGGTTTCCGATACGCCGCAGGACTACGGGCGGTACTCGCCGGGCGCCGAAGTAGTACGCGTAGCGGCGACGCTTGCGGCCGACGGCTCGATCACACTCGGAACGGAGACGAGCCTGTCGGCGCTGTGCGGCCTCGACCTCTCTGTCAGCGACGCGCGGCGGCCCGCCGTCTCGTGGGACGCAGCACGCATCGCGTTCTCGGCGCGCAGCTCCGAAGCCGCGCCATACCGCGTGTACGTCGTCGAAGGCGACAGCTGCACCGTCGAAGCCACGATCGACGCGGCGCCCGTGGACGACGCCGGCGAACCCGTGCCGGCCAACAACGAACTCGTGCACAACTTCGATCCGGCGTTCGCGCCCGACGGCCGCATCGTGTTTGCTTCGACGCGCGGCAACGTCATGAACGCCTCCGCGTTCTCCTACTCCGGTCCCCAGAGGGCGCCGGCGGATCCCTCCAAGTTGAACGCGAACCTGTACGTCCTCGAGTCGGGTGCCGTGCGGCAGCTCACGTTTCTCTTGAACCAGGAGCTGACGCCGGCGTTCATGAGCGACGGGCGCGTGATCTTCGTGGCCGAAAAGCGAGCGCCCGGCTTTTATCAGCTCGCCGGGCGCCGCATCAACCTGGACGGCGGGGACTATCACCCGCTGTTCGGCCAGCGTTCGTCGATAGGCCATGAGCAATTCACGGACGTCGTCGAGCTCGCGGACAAGAACCTCGCCGCCATCGTCAGCGAGCGGGGCGCGGCTCGCAGCGCCGGGGCGCTGATCGTGGTGAACCGCAGCATCGGCATCGACCAGCACAGTGAAGACCCCGAAGACTACCCGGTCGACCCGGCAGCCATCGACTACCCGAACCCGAGGTTTTACCAGCGGGCGATCCGCTTTGCCGATTTGCAAGCGAGCGGCCTCCTCGGCGGAACCCAGGGCGCCTACAGAAGTCCCTCACCGCTTCCCGACGGCAAGCTGCTCGTGAGCTTCGCGCCGGGCGTCACGAACCTCGCAAGCTTCGGCGACAGCTTCGAACTCTGGATCGTCGACCCGGTAGCGCTGGAGCGTTCGGTCTTGATGACGTCCACACAAGACATCCTGTGGCCCGTGGCGGTGTACGCACGGCAAGACCACGGCGTGTTCGTCTCGCGGCGCGACGAACCCAACGGCTCGACCGAAGTGTTCACCGACGAGCGCCGGGCCGAATCCCACGTGACCTTCATCGACGTGCCGCTCTTGATGAGCCTGGTTTTTCAGAACACGAGGAGCGGCCGCACGCTTTCGGACCCGGAATTCTCCGTCTGGGAGAGCCTGCCGCCGGTAGCCGGCGTCACGAGCCTCGACTCGAGCGACCCCTTCGTCATCGAAGACCAGTTCGGTTTGGTGTACGCACGACGCCAGCTGCTCGGAAGCCCCGATATCTATCGAGACGGTTCGGCCGCGATACGACTCCGGGGCGGCATCCCAGTCATGTACTCGACGCGCATCCAGCTCAGCGGCGATGCGGCGCCCGAGCAACACTTCGTACGCGAGGAGTTTCAGTTCTATCCCGGCGAGGTGGCAAACCAGTCCTTCTCGCGCGACCTCTTCAACGGCCTTTGCGCCGGTTGCCATGGGTCGGTGAGCGGACTCGAATCCGAGATCGCCGTGAACCCCGACATCCTGACTCGCGCATCCGACGTCGTTGCCTCGCAGCCTGATCCTGACGATCTCAGACGCGCGGAAGGGGACCCCGAACCGCAGCCCTTCGAGTAACGCTTTCGTCTGCACCGAGCGTTCGTCGTCGAAGGTATTAACGTCGGCGCGGCCACCGGGGTGGGGCGAAAGCGCTGGTGAGGCGCTCAAGCGGCCCCACGCAGGTGGGGGATGGGGCGGGAGGGTGCGACACCCGGGGACCCGGTGGTGCGCCGACCCTCTGAATGTAGGGCGCCTTTTTGCCTCTCGCCAGTATTGTTCGGGTACTTCGCAAAAAAACTGGAATTGTTCAGTTTTACGGTTGCGAATCGCGCTGGATCACGGCGGCGACGCCCATGCCCCCGCCTATGCAGAGGGTGACGACCCCAGTCATCAGACCCCGGCGCTCGAGTTCGTCGAGCACGGTGCCGACCAGGATCGCGCCTGTCGCGCCGAGCGGATGGCCGAGCGCGATCGCGCCGCCGTTGACGTTGACGCGTTCGAGATCGACGTCGAGCCGGCGCGCGGTCTCGAGCGGGATGGCGGCGAACGCTTCGTTGATCTCCCAGAGATCGACGTCTTTCGGTTGCATGCCGACCTTCCCCAAAGCCTTCCTCGACGCGGGTGCCGGCGCCGTCAGCATGATGACCGGATCCGTCCCGAACGTCG
>DASWGX010000444.1:0-4779 GCA_036393455.1 Polyangiaceae bacterium | reverse complement strand
GCCCCCTGCTGCCTTCACCACTCCCGGCCTCACCTCCAATCAAGACTGCCCGCATAGGAACGAACGCTGCGCGCGAGCGCCTGCGGGCCTCGGGCGGCGGCGGCGCGCAGGCGCGAGCGCATGCGGCGCTTGAGCTTGGGGCCGGGCAGGATGCCGCCCCGACTGACGCGATAGCCGAGGAACGTGCTCGGCTCGGTCGTGGGACGCACCCCGCCGCCCTTGGGGCGTATGGTGAGGGCGCGCTCGCGCTCGAGCCAGTCGGTGATCGTCTCGAAAGCTTGCTCCAGGGCCGGCGGCTCGCCGGCGAACAGCACCAGGTCGTCGCAATACCGAAGATAGGCCGCGACCTTCAGCTCGCGCTTGACGAAATGATCGAACGCATCCAGGTAGAGCGCGCCGCACCACTGGCTGAAGTACGACCCGATAGGCATGCCCGAGCGCGGTCGCAGTGGTTCTTGCTCGAGCCGCATCACCCGCCGCGCCAGCTCCGACTCGTACACCTTCCCGCCTTCGACGAGCGTCGACTCGATCAGCGCGCGCGTGCGAGCGTCGGCGAGGCGGCGGAACAGGAGCCGTGCCAGGATCGCGTGGTCGACGCTCGGGAAATAGCGGCGGACGTCGAGCGAGAGGCGAAAGGCGTGGCGGCGCGTCCAAGCGAGGTAACGGAGCACGGCGCGGTGCGGGCCGCGGCCGCTCTGCGAGGCGTAGTTGTCGTGGATGAAGCCTCGCTCGTAGTGGGGCGCGAGCTCGGCGACCAGCGCCTGGTGCACGACGCGATCGCGCACCGGAGCGGCGGCAATCAGCCGCACCTTGGGATCATGCACGACGTCGAGCCGGTAAGGGCCGGGCCGGTAGCGGCCGCGCCGCAGCTCGGCCGACAGCTCTAGCACGTGCAGGTCCGCGTCGAGGTCGAAGCTCGCGACCGCGTGCGTCCGCCGCTTGCCGCGCCGGTAGCGAAGGTAAGCCTGCCACAACGCTTCGGGGCTGCTCAGCCGAGCGAAGCTGCCGGCGGGGATCGAATGCACGAGCTCGCTCGTAGCGCGGCGGCGCTCGCAGCAGCGGCCGCGACGCCGGTGAACGATTGTGGAAGTAGGAGGCTCGCCCGGACGTTCGGCACAAGGCCTACCAGAACGGGCGAGCCGGGTTTTCGGGTGACGGGCGGGAGCTCGATCACCCGCGCAGATCCTGCCTGGCGCCGGCAAGAGGCGGCAGGTTGGCGCCGGGAGCCGCGCGCACAGCGCAAACCGATGTTCCTGTTCCGGTTGTCGGGATGGTTCCTGTTCCGTTGTCGTCACAATGACAACAAAAGTGCCCATGGTCGAAGCATGACCTTGTCGGACAGCCGACAAAACAACGAGGACGACAAAGGGACAAGTTAATAATGATCAAGGCTGGCGCCGGGAGCCGCGCGCGCAGCGCAAGCCGACGACCCTGAAGCGGTAGACGGGCTGGTACCCGTCCCGAATCGCGGAGCGCATGTACCTGCGACCGAGGTCGAACGCGCCCCCGCGCAAAACCCGGTCCGAACAGTCTTTGGAGTCCTGCAACGGATCCTCCGTGACGGCGTTTTTGGCGTCCTGTTCGTAGGCCTTCTCGTCGTAGCAATCGGCGACCCATTCGTAGACATTGCCGGCCTGATGCAGGGTTCCGAACGGTCCGGCGCCTTGCGGATGTGAATCGACGGCGTCGGGCTTGTCATCAAAGCCACGGCCGAACACCGCTCGCGTCGCGTCCGGCGCTTCGTTGCCCCACGGGTAGCGGCGGCCATCGGTCCCGCGCGCCGCGTATTCCCATTCGGCTTCGGTCGGCAGCCGCAGGCCGAGCGACTCGCAGAAACGCTTGGCGTCGTGCCAATTGACTTCTGTGGCCGGCAGCTCGTCCGGTCCCTGGTGCTTCGGATCGAAGCGCCGGTATTCGGCGTTCGAGACTTCGCGCTGGCCGATCCAGAAGCCGCTCAGCTTGACGCGATGCGGGGGCCGTTCGTCCTTGTCGGCTTCGGGATCGCCCGGCTCCGAGCCCATCGTGAATTCGCCGGGCGGTACCCAGACCATGTCGAGCGGATGCGATGGGTCCTCGAGGATGCCGGCCACTTTCACTCGTGCGGAGCCCGGTGCTTCGGTCACGGTGGCGTCGCGCCACACGTCCTTGGCCGTCCGAGCTCCAGTGAAGCGCAGCTGCTCGGCGAGGTAACGGAAGCTCGGGGCAGTGACTGTCGTTCCCGGCATATCCACCATGTCGACGTCCGGCCAGGGTTTCTTGTCCGTTCGGACGGGGCCGAGGGGCACGTAGCCAGGGCTTGGAGCGGTCGCAATCGGGGATGGTTCGGAAGCCCGGACGGGTCGCCATCGAGCATCGTCGGGCGATTGGGAAACGAACTCGAGACTGTAAGCGTGTTTCGCCGAGCGCTCGGGCTCGACGAAGGCGAGTGGAGAGTGTCGCCCCGGGCGGTCCTTGTAGCCGACGATCACTTGGTCGCTCGAGCCGCTGTCGAGCAGCAGGCGCGCAAGCTCGCGCGCATTCGGGTCGCGCGCGCTCGCGACCACCACGGCTTCCGCGCGCCACGGCCAGCCCGCCGGGCGTTCCGCAATGGCGCTTGCACAGCGCCAGCGCTCGCTTCCGCCCGGGAGCGGCTCTCGGCACTTCACGGTCTCGCGCTGCCAGCGCACGCGCACGCCTGCGCGCTCCACCGTCGTGTTGGGGTAGACATGATTGATCCAGTAGCGCGGCGTGCCGGCATCGACGATCAATCCGCCACCCGTGCGCTCGAAGAGATGTACCCAACCGTCCTTCGGAAGGGCATCGTCCACGATGATCCGCTGGGCCCTCGGCGGCTCGACGGCGCGCACCGCTGCCACCGCGCCCGAGACGCTCGCGACGGCCATCGCCCCACCGACGGCAAAGTACACTCTTCCCGGCCGTCTCAGCGTCTCGCGCCGCTCGAGCCGGCAGTGATCGGCACCGAAGCCCATCTGTTGGAGCTTCACGCGCGCCGGCACGGAAAGGTCCGAAACCTGCCACGGCAGTGCGACGGCGTCTTGATGCGGGCAATCGGCGGTGCCGAGCCGGCCGAGGGCGGAGCGCACGGCGTCGTGGAGCGGGCCTTCGTCGTTCTCGGTGCCGTGCAGTCGATACAGTCGGTCGATCGCCGCTTCGGGCTCGTCCCACAGCTCGAGCAGCGCGCGATCGAAGAAAAGATGCTGCTCGGCCGGCGTGTCGCGCCACGGGTCGGCGTGCTCGCCCGCTTGACGGCGTGCCGCTTCGTCGGTGAGCCGCCGTTTCCAGAAACGGAGCGCGCGCGCTAGCAGATCATTGGCTTCGGCTCGGGAAGTGTCGCGGAGCCAGCGCAAGAGCCGCGCCCGTTCTTCCGGCGGCCATTCGAGCCGGCCGCCGGAACGTCGCGCACGCTCGCGCAGCACGTCGATCGTCCACGGTGAGACGTCGAGGTAAAGCTCGTCCGCAAGCTCGAAGGCCGTCTCTTCGTCGACCGGGAACGGCGCGAGCGCCAGCGCCGCGGCCCAGGCGCGCGCATCGCCGCTGAGCTCGCCGGTGCCGCGCCATGGCGCGGGCCCTCCGGCGTGCAAGGTGCCGCCCAGAAAAGCAGGCAGCGCTTCGGGCGCGATGACTTCGAGCTCGTGCGGTTCGAGCAACGACGCGAGGCCGTGAGCGCCGCGCCCGAAGTCGACGAAGGCGAGCCGCGGAAAGTTCGAGAGCAGCCGCAGCAACGCGGACAGCGCCGGTCGTGCACTCTCCGCGGCGTGCTCGCGCGCGAGCCGCCGGCCGTCGGTGAGCACCGCCACCAGCGCCGCGTCGCGGCGTTCTTCGACTTCGAGCGGCGCGAACGCGGGACCGGCGTCCGGCCACAGGCGCTCGGGGACGCCGTCGAACCAGGCGAGCTCCACGGCGAGCCCGGCCTGGCGGAGCGAGCGTGCGATCTCGCTCGCGAAGCGTCCAAGGCTTTGGCCGTCTTTGACCGATTCGTCGAGCCACAGCCAGACCTCGCGCTCGTGCCGCGCGCGCTGAAAGCGGAGCTCGGGCACGCCGGCCGACGCCGCCGTGGCCGCGACGCTCGCCGCGACGTCGAGCCGGTGCGTGAGCTCTTCGGAGACGAAGCGACCGATGCCCCACACCAGCGCTTCCCGATCGCGATCGGCGAGCAAGCGCAGCGGCGCGCCGCCGGCGAGCACCGGTGCCGCCGGCAGAATGAACGGCAAGCCCGGGCGCGACGGAGCGGGCTCCGGCTCGGGCAACCAACTGCGGCGGCCGTACACGAGCCAGATGCCGGCAGCCAGCCCGAGCGCCAGCACCGCGAGCGCCGCGAACGGCGCGCTCCGTTCGAACGGCGTCGGCAGGGTGATGAGCTCGATGTGCGGGACGATCGTTTCGTAGCTGTCGAGCAGCGGGGGGCCTTGGGTGGGCTCGGCCGGAGCCGGATCGGTGCTTTCGCCGCTCGTCCCTCCGGTGCCAGCCTTTGCCGCGGGTCCTGGCCCGGCTCCGCCCGCGCCGGCGCTGCCTGATTGACGCGGAGCGAAAATTCGAACCGCTGCGACGACGAGGACCGCCGTTGCGATGACCAGCGCGACGCTGCGCCACGCGCGGCGCAACCAGCGCGGTGTTCGGCGCAGCGCACGCCACGCGCGGCGCAGCCGAGACGGAGTCGATGCGCGCTCCGCGTCGTCGAACGTCAAGTCGACGTCGTCCGTCGTGGCAACGTGGCGCCTGCGCTCCGCGGATCTTCGCTCACCCTCGTCCCGTCCGGCTCCGCCCTCGATCGCCCTGCCG
>DASWGX010000443.1:0-14697 GCA_036393455.1 Polyangiaceae bacterium | reverse complement strand
CGTCGGCCTCGGTGCTTTGGGCGGCGCGCGCCAGTTGAAGCGAATCGCCAATGAAGTCCGCGAGATCCTGAATCTCGCTCTCCTGATAGTAGTGCGCGAGCAAGACGGCATTCCGCTCGCGCTTGAGGCGAACGATCTCCTCGTCGAGGTCGAGCGCCGAAAGGTCTTCGGGCGTCGCGACCGGTGCGGGCTCGGTCATGGTGTGGTTCGTAGCGCGCGGGTCAGCGAATGCCAATCCCGCTCCCGTCACTCCTCGGGCGCCTTGTCGGTCCTCGGCACTGCCTTGGCGAAACGCTCGGCAAAGATTTCGCCGCTCATGCCGCGCCCGGGGTCGAGCTCGAAGTCGGGAACCGGCGCGGCCGCGAGCTTCTGGAAGAGCTCGCGGCACTCGCGCGGGCTCAAGCCGGCGTCCTTGAGGCTCTGCTGCCCGGCGCTGGCTCCGTCGCGGGCGGCGAGAGTTTCGCCGTCGGCCACGAGCAGCTTCCGCAGGACGTCGAGCTCCATGCGGCTCATGCGCGCGCCGCCGACGTCATAGTCGAGCCAGGCTTCGAAGCTGAGCGGCGCGACGCGCTCGAGCATGCCGGCCATGACGACGCCATACTCGCGAATTTCCCACTGGGCATGCGGGTCGACGCGCAGCTTGAGAAAGTGAAGCAGATTGTGAAGATCGATTTTCCAGTACCACTGCGTGTACGTCGAGAGCGGGAGGTCGATGCGCGCGATTTCTCGCGCCATTTCACGGCCGGTCATCCATTCGTAGGCCTCGCTTGCCGCGCTGCGAACACGCGTCCAGCGCTCGACGCTGGCGGCATAGTCCGCGTGGGAAACCCGCTCACCGCTACGACCCTGGTTGTTGGCGCGGCTTTGCGTCTGGAGCTGCTCGCGCGGCGGCGTGTAGTAGAGAAGCGGCATCAACGAATAGCGGCCACTGTATTCGTTGACGTTCGCGGTGCGGTGGCGAACCCATTGGCGCGCCACGAACATCGGCATGCAGCAGTGGAACTTGAGCTCCACCATTTCGCTCGGCGTGGTGTGCAAGTGCCGCCGTAGATAGCGGATGAGCCCGCGCGTCAGGTTTCGTTTACGCGTGCCGTAGCCGTAGCTCACGCGTGCGGCCCGTTCGACACAGTCGTCGGTGCCCATGTAGTCGACGAGCGCGACGAACCCGTGATCGAGCACCGGAAAGTAGAGGCCGAGGATTTCCTCGGCACCCGGCGCCACGGGACGTCGCGTGGCGGTGCTCACGCGATGAGCTCCGCTATCTGCACCGCGTTCAGCGCCGCTCCCTTGCGCAAGTTGTCCGCCACGACCCAGAGGTTGATCGCGCCGGGCACGGCGAGGTCGTCGCGCACGCGGCCGACGTAAACCGGGTCCGTCCCCGCCGCCTTGAGCGGCTGCGGCTCGCAGCCGGGCGCGTAGTCGCCGTCGACGAGTTCGACACCGGGAGCGCTTCGCAGAAGCTCTTTGGCACGCGCAGCGGTGAGCGGCCGGTGAAACTGCGCGTGCACGGCCTCGGCGTGGCCGGTCGCCACGGGAACGCGCACGCACGTCGGCGTGACGCCGATGCTCGCGTCGCCGAGGATCTTGTGCGTCTCGTTGACCATCTTGATCTCCTCCGCGGAGTAGCCGGAATGGCCCGCCTCCCAGTCGCTGAGCACGTTCATCGCTATCTGCGCCGGAAACACCACCGGGCTCACGGCTTCTCCGCGCGCCACGAGCGGCAGTTGAGCCAAGAGCTCGTTGACGGCGCGCTGACCCCTGCCGCTGGTCGCCTGATACGTACTGACGACGATGTGCTTGAGCCGGGCCTCGGCATGCAGCGGCTTCAGCGCTACGAGCATCTGAATCGTGCTGCAGTTCGGGTTGGCGATGATGTTCCTCGGACGGACGAGGAGCGCCTCCGGGTTCACCTCCGGCACCACCAGCGGACATTCGTCGTCCATGCGCCAAGCGCTCGAGTTGTCGATCACGGTGGCCCCCGCGCGCGCGGCAATCGGAGCGTACTCGCGTGACACGCCCGCTCCGGCGCTGAACAGCGCGACCTCGACGCCATCGAAACTCGAGGGTGTGAGCTCTTCCACCGTCAACGCTGCGCCGCGAAACGCGATCGCCGTCCCGGCGGACCGCTTGGAGGCAAGAGCGATCACGCGCTTGGTCGGAAAACCGCGCTGCTCCAGCGTGCGCAGCATTTCCCGGCCCACGGCTCCCGTCGCTCCGACTACAGCCACCACGGTCATGATGTCTCTATTTTCTCCTTGCTTGCCGCCCCGCGAGACGGCGCCGCGTGAAGGCGGAGGTTTAGGCCGTGCCTCCTTTTCGCGCAAGCCTGACGGGCGCGGTCCTCGGCGTGGCGCGCTAGGCTAATCTCCGAGGCCGCGTCCCCGACCCGCGGCGCTGGAATCCGAAGCCCCAGAAACATGCGCCCGCTCGCGTCCGCCGTCACCGGTTTCCTCGCGCTCTGCTCCGCTCTCGTTTGGACCGCGTGCGGCGCGCCGTCGTTCGTGCGAACCCCGCGCGCCCCTGCTCCGCGCGCGCCGGTAAGTCGCGCGCCGCCGGTTTCTATGAACCGCTGGTTCGTGGTCACTTCGGGCGCCGAGCTCGACTTCGAAGAAACCGACGGACTCGGGGGGTCACGCTACGTCGCGCACGGCCTTCGCATGACCGAGAGCGCGAAGGGCGAGCTCGCGGCCGCGCGCGAGCTCTTGCCCGCGGGCTCCGCCATCGCGGCCACCGCCGTTCCGGCTCGGCTCGGCGGCGGCTACGTTTTTCGAGCGCAGGTTTCCGGCCGTACCTTGTTCTGGCGCGCGACTGACTTCACTTCACCGCTCTCGCCACTCGCGAACCTCGGCTTCGAAGTCGGCGACGTCGTAGCCGGGTTCGATCGACTCTACGTCGTGCCCCGGCGTGAGAACACGCTCCGAGCGCTCGACCTCGGGTCGGGAGAAATCGTTTCGACCGCGCCCCTGCCCCGCTCGCCTTTCTTTGCCGCGCTCGGCTTCACCAGCGCCTGGACCGGCGCCGTCCAGGTGCCGTTTCGCGGCGTGCTGCTCAGCCTGGACGCCGGCTCGAGCTGGCACGCCATTCACTCCGACGCGAGCGAGCTCAGCGTCGGAGACGGCCGGCTCGGCATCAAGCTTCCGAGCGGCCGCTTCTTCATCGAACCCGACGGCGAGCTCGTTCCGAGCGACGAAACGACGAGCGACGACCTCTTCGCCCGATTGCCAGACGACGCGTACCGCCTCTATTTTCCAATTAGCGGCGAGGACGAACGCGCGGCAAAGACGGACCGGGCCGGCCCGCGGCTCGATCGCTGGCCTCTGCGTCAGGCAGTGCTACGCGGCTACCCGGACACCGCGACGACGGCGGTGTTCGCGCGGCGTGGCGCGCTCACGCGCGTGAGCCTGACCAACGGCGCCGTCCTCGCGACCGCGCCCGGGCCCAACGGTGATTGTACGGCGTTGCCCGTCGCGAGCGGCATCGGCTTTTCGTGCGCAACCGACCAAGGCTCGACCGAAATTGCAGTGCTCACGCAGGGCCTCGGCTTCGAACCTCTGACGAGCTTCGTGGACGCGCGACGGGTCACCGCAAATGCGAAGGGCGCTCTGCTCGTGTCCGGTCCGTGCAGCGGCCCCAGCGTCGGCGCGGGCGAGTACTGCATACGAGCCGCTTCGGGGCGCTGGAGCGACGTCAGCCTCGCGGCGCCGAAGGCGCGCGCCGCGCTCTTGGGGGACGGCCGCGTCGCTGCGGTGGCGCCCCCACGCCGCGGCCGTCCCGGCCGTTTGATCGTCGTCGCGAACGGCGACGCAACGGATAGAGAACTGGTGCTCGAGCGCCTCGACAAGGATGAACGCGCCGCCCTCGAAAAGGGGCTCTGGCTCGAGGGCATCGAGGCGTTCGAGAGCCGACCCTCCGGGAAAGAGGAGCTCCGCGGCTGGGTCGCGGCGGGCGAGCGCCTGATCGGCGTTCGCGTCACGCTCGACGGCGCGGTGAGCGTGCGCGCAACCGACTACAGCCTCGATCGCAGCGTGCTTTCGGGACGTTTCGCTTTCGCTTGGACGCGTCGGGGCGCGGGAGCGCAATCCCTCGACGGCGGTATCAATTGGACCGAGCTCGAGCTCCCTCCCTTCGAAAAGGAGGAAGGAGCGATCGAAGACGCCGAGCTGCTGGAGCAGGGCTGTTCTCCCGTGGGGTGCGCCGTGGGCTCCTGGATCAAGCTGGGCTGGCCGCAGTCGCCTGACCCGATCGCTCTCGAGCGCGCCACTCTGCCGAACCCGACTCGCGTACCTCCTGCGGGAGGCGCGCGCTGGGCGCTCGACTGCCGCAGCACCGGCCAGATGACGCGGGGCCTCCCTTCAGCCCCCTATTCACGGCAGGACGGCAACGGGGAGCGCTGGCTTCCTTTCTTCGACGCCGCCCCGCCGCGCCTGCGCCCCGACGAGGTTGGCTACGACTCGGCCACGGCTTCCGCCTCGCCACCGCTCAGGGCGTACGTTTGGGGGCAGGGGGCGGAGTTCGCCCGCAGCGCGCAGTGGCTCGTGCGAGTCGCGGATCGGTTTTCTTTCACCGGCGGCCTCTGGTCGACGTCGCCCGCACCGTCGTCGTGGAACTCCGTGCTCGACGCAGCCCAAGCGTTCGGCGCCGAACCGCAGCGCCCTACGACGTGGCAGGCCGTCGCAGACGTTTCGGGACGCGCGGTGGCTCTCCTGCTCCGCGACGCGAGTCAGGCGCGGCTCTTTCTCCTGGAGCCCGATCGCGCACCCCTTCGCGTCACGGTCTCGCAATCCACCGAGCTCGCGAACCTGGTGGGCGTCGTTCGGCTGGAGCGCGGGTTTTACCTTGCAGCACTGTCTTCACAAGGCACTCTCGACGTCTTCGCCGTGAACGGCACGGCGCTGTCCCGGGTCATGTCTTTCGCGGACCTGCGCGGCAGCGCCGGAGCGCTGGCGCCGCGCCTGATCGCGGATCGCAACGCGCAAAGGGTCGCGGTCGCGGTGCGGACGAACGAGCTCTACGTCTATCCGCTCGATCTCGAGCGCCGCGAAGCTTCTGCGCCGCTCACCGTGGACGCCGCAACTCTCACCGCCGGCCCGGCACCTTGCGGCTCCGAAGCGCGCGGCTGGGTGTTCGAAGCCGGACTCGGCGTCCAGCCATACGTCGAGCTCGAGGGAGAGCCCGCCCACTCGACGCTGACCCACGTGGAAGCGCGCTGGGTCGTCTCGCCGCAACATGCCTGCGTCGAAGCGCTCGCCGCCGGCCTTTCCACGAACGAAGAGCCGCCCCCGCGTTCGACCGTCGCTGAAAACGTTCAAATGACGGTGCCGCTGGTCGTGATGGAGCGCGGGGCGCCGGCCCGCCGCTGGCTCTATGCGTGCGGACATTAGAAATCCTGATGAAAGACGCGGCGGTCGCTGACCCGGACACCGTCGCGGCCTCGTGGGGCTAGCCCGGAAGCCAGCCCCAGGGGTGTCCTTGCTGTCGCGCAGAACCTGCGGGTGCTGGCCGGAGTCCCCGCGTCGTGTTCACCGCTCGTTCCGGCAATTGCTTTTCGGCAGTCGTGCTGGTAGCTGAGGGGCGTCCGCGCGGAGCGAGGCTGTCCCCCCCCCGGCCCCTTCGCGCGGACGCTTGTATCGCGGAGGAGCGCGGCGCGGACGCGTCTCCTCCGGGGGGCCTCGGCGCACGGCACTTCTACCCTAACATTATGCCTATGATTTGGCGCGGAGGCGCCGCGCCAGCTCTTCCCCGAGCACTCCCGCGCGGCGCGCCGCCCGCTCGACGGCATTGATCAGCGCGTGCCGCAGACCGCCCGCTTCGAGGGCATACAGGCCGTCGATCGTGGTTCCGCCGGGGCTCGCCACCATGTCCTTGATCATCGCAGGGTGCTGGCGCGTTTCCTTGAGCAGCTTGGCCGAGCCGTAGACCGTCTGCGTGGCAAGCTCGAGCGCGACCTTGCGCGAAAGCCCGACTTTGACGCCGCCGTCGGCGAGCGCCTCGACGACGACCATCACGTACGCCGGCCCGCTGCCGGAAAGGCCCGTGACCGCGTCGAGCAAATGCTCCTCGGTGACGACCGCGAGCCCGACGGACTCGAAGAGCGCCCTCGCGAAATCGAGGTCCGACTCGTTGGCGTTCGCACCCGGGGCCACCGCCGTCGCCGCGGCGCCGACCACGGCGGGAGCGTTGGGCATCGCGCGCACGACCCGAGTACCCGCGGGCAAACGGCTCTCCAGGGTGTAGGTGGGAACGCCGGCCGCGATCGAGAGCACGGTCTTGTCGGCCGTCACGGCGCTCGCGATTTCCTCGAGAACCGCGTCCAGCGCCTGAGGCTTGACCGCGAGCACGACGAACTCGGCGAACGCGACGAGCTCGCGATTATCGGTGAAGACCTTCGCGCCGCACTGTTCCTCCGCTGCTCGCCGGCGAGCGGCTTCCGGATCGCTGATGGCGAGGTGCCCGGCCGGCAGCGCCTGCGTCGCCGCCACCCCGCGGAGCAGGGAGAAACCCATGTTCCCGGCACCGATGATTCCGACGCGGCGAGGTTCCATATCCGTGATCCGTGAAAGCACCGTCGCAACGACGGCGCGTCCTTTGGCTATAGGAGCTCCGGGGGCCGTCTGGCAAGCCGCGCGGGCCGGCGGGGCTCAACTGCCGAGAAACTTCTTGAGACGTTCGAGCCAGCCCTCTTCTTCGACTTGTTCGGGAGTCTCGAGCTCCGAACCGAGCTCGGCGATGAGCTCGCGCGCGCGAGGACCGAACTCGGTCGGAACGCGAAGCTTGACCCGAAGCAGGTGATCACCTCGCCCTCTGCGCGAAGCGAGCCCTTTGCGGCGCAGCCGCAGCAGAGACTCCGCCTGCGTGCCCGGAGGAACTTGGACCGCAACCGGGCCGTCGAGCGTCTCCGTATCGATGCTGCCGCCGAGCGCGGCGCGACAGAAGTCCACCTCTACCGACGAGACGACGTCGCTGCCGTCGCGCTCGAAAACGGGGTGCGGAGAAACTTCGATGACGAGCGTGAGATCCCCGGGTTCGGCGCCGGCCTCGGCGCGATCACCTTGGCCCGGCAGCGTTCGCTTGGCTCCCGATTCGATACCGGGCGGAATCTCGATGGAAAGCGTCCGCGTGCGTTCGGCGATTCCCCTCCCTCCACAATCGACGCAAGCCGGGCCGAGCGGCACGGTGCCACGTCCCGCGCAGTGCTCGCAGGCGCGCTCCAGCGAGAGCCGCAGCATTCCGGCGCTGAAGCGGAGCCGGCCACGACCGCTGCACGCCGCGCACGGCTCGACGCGGCCTCCGGCCGCGACGCCGCGTCCGTCGCAGCCCTCGCAGAGCTCCCTGCGCCGCACCTGGATGTGACGAGTGCAGCCGCGGGCAGCCTCTTCGAACCCGATGCTCACGGTTTCCTGCCGATCACCCGGATTGGGCGCCGCAAACCCGAAGGCGGAGCCGAAGTCGAACACGTTCCGGCCTTAGCACGTCTTTTTGCCGGATCCCGGCCGAGCGGGCGGGCGACCGCGAGCCAGGCGCCGCCTTCCCCGTCTGGCAACCCACCAGGGCGGCGAGTAACCTCGGCGCCGTGGAAGATGGCGACGAGCGGCGGCAATCGACCCGGGCACCAATCGAGCTACGCGTCGAGTACCGTCGGCTGAATACGTTCTTTGCCGACTACACGCGCAATATCTCGCGGGGCGGGACGTTCATCGCCACCGAGAAACCGCTGTCGCTCGGCACGGAGTTCGTCTTCGCGCTCGCAGTGCCGGGGCTCGATGAGCCCGTGCGCCTGCGCGGCAAGGTCATCTGGATCACGACCCGCGCCGAATCGACCAAAGCGAACCCGGCCGGAATGGGAATCGAGTTTCAATACGCCGACGAACACGAACGGCGGAGCAAAGAGAGCGCCGTCGAGCAGCTCTTGACGCGCGAGCTCGGCGAGCACCTCGCTACGAAGCTCCTCGGGCGCCGCCCGCACCGCTGAGCCGATCAAGGGACGCTGACGTTTGCCGGCAGCTCCACGAAGGACGACGGCACAGTTTGCAGCGCCAGGAGGTCGCGGGCGATCGTCACCTCGACGAGCTCGACCGCCTGACTCTTCGCTACCTCGCGCAGCCGCGGCAACGCTGCTTCGCGCTGCCCGTCGGCGTAGTCCGCCATGGCCAGGTAGAACACGGCCTCGGTGTACTGAACGCGGTCGCGCGCCGCTGCGAGCAACTCCTCGTCGCTCAAGCGACTGCGCGCCCAGGCGCGCAGCTTCGCCGGCCAACCGGTGGCCTCCTCCACCATCGACAGAGCCTCCTCCGCCGTTCCGTCGCCCGGCTGCTGAAGCTGGCGTTCGAGCAGCTTGAGCCAGAGCGCGGGATAGACGAGGTCCTCTGCCCCCAGATTTGCCTCGATAGCGCGACGAACGGCGTCGCGCGCGGTGACGACGTCGCTGCGCGTGAGGGCACGTCGCGAAGCGTCGAGAACCGTGATGGAAAGCTGGATCAAGCTGCCACGCGACGCTTCGTAGGCGCGCTCCGTGGCGCGACGCGCTCCCGCGGAGTCGCCGTAGTGCTCCAGCACGCGAGCGAGCACACGCTCGCCCCTTGCCTGCTCTTCGTCGGAACGCGCGTTGCGCTGCGCGGCGAGCGCCTTGCGCAGCGCGGACTCGAGCGCGGTTCGTGCGGCGTCCGGGCGCCCCGCGTCGCGCAACACCTCGAACGTCGACGCGTAGGCTTCCGCCTCGTCGATGGCGACGCCTTGGTCGGCCGCCGCCTGCCGCGCACCGCGCAGCGCCGCCAGGGTCGCCTCGACGTCCCCGCGCTGACGTTCCACGGCCGCGAGCGCGCGATAGGAGGCCACGCTCGGCGATGCCTCGGTCGCTTCCAGGAGGTACGGTCGCGCCCGCTCGAGCTCACCCGCGTGCATCTCGAGCGCGCCCATCACGTAGGTGAGACGCGCCGGCTCGGGACGCACCCGATCGCGCAAGTGCCGCTGGCGCGAAAGCTCGAGCAGCGGTTTCGCCGCGGCGAAGGTACGCCGCGCCGCGCCGGACTGTGCGACCTCTTCCTCGGAAACCATGGCCTGGAGGACCAGCGAGAGCGCCCAGCCGACCGCGGCAGGAGACAGCTCGGGACTCATGGAACCGGCGAGAACCGACGGCATGACCTCGGCCATTCCATAGCGAACCAGGAGCAGCGCGAGCGGCATCGTCGCCTCGAAGTCGTTCGGGCTCGCGCGAAACAGCTCCACGGCCGCGCCCCACGCCGCCGCAGCGGCGAGCTCGCCGTCGAGCGACGTCTCGGGTCGATCGACCTCGGTCGCGCTGTCGAAGACGCGAAACAGATCGAGCCATGCCTGGGAATCCCCGCTATCGGCCGCCCGCTCGAGTCGCGTCCTCAGGCCGGGCGGGACGACACGAAGCACGTCTCCCTCGTCCAAGGCCCTGAGCGCGCCCGCGGCGTCGCCGTGCCGGAGGTATAGCGCGATCAAGGCGGCGCCGCCGGAACGGATGGCGCGAAAAGCTTCGATCGCCTCCTCACGCTCGAAATTCGTCTGGGGCGCTTCGCTGCCGAGGTTGCTGTTCATCGCGCCCATCATCCACGCGAGCGTCGCCTTGCGCGCCGCCTCCAACGCCTCCGCGGTCGGTTCGATCAGCGCGCGAGCGACGCTCGCTCGCTGCACGGCGCCGAGCGCCTGCATCGCTCCAGCGCTCTTGGTCGCTCGCGAAAAGCTCGCGATAGCCTGGAGATGACTCTCGATTTCGGCGCGGCGTTCCGCATCCACGAGCGGCTTGAGCTGTCCGTAGAGGGCGCGCGCGCGACCTTCGTTTCCCGTGCGTGCCGCCTCGTCGACGGCGTAGTTCAACGTGTCCGCGGCTGAGGCGACCATCGCGGGGTAGAATTCGCCGGCGCGAATCAGATAGAGCGCGCCGTCGAAAGCAGCGACGCCGGCATCGGTGTGTCCGTACGCGAAGCGCTCCCGCGCGCGCTCGAGTTGGCGCCGAACCACGCCCGCCAGGAGGTCGACGCGCTCCTGGCTGTCGTCGTCGTTGATGAGGACCCGATAGGCGGCCTGCGCGAACTCCTCGTCCGAGACGGGCTTCGGATTGATCGGTCCGCGCTCGGCCGCCGCGCCGGAGGCGTCCGGCGTTTTCGCGCCGACGCCGGAATGACACCCGGAGAGGGCGATCAACGACGCACAGCAGGCAGTGACCAACGAACCACGCATGCGCGCAGTCTACTCTCTGCAAACAAGTCTGGCTAAGGGTCTGGCTTTGGCCCCACACACCGCGCCGAAACGGTCAAAATGCGAGGTCTGCGCGAATGAACACGGACTGCATGTCGCCGAGCAAGCCGCCGACCGGCGCGATATAGCCGAGCCTCGGGTGGACGCTTCCGAACCGCCTTCCAATGCTCGGAACCAGTACCCACTGCACCCGGCTCTCGGTGTTGGCATCGAGGTCGGATTCGAACTCGACGGGCGGCAGGGCATCCGCGGCGATCCACGTGTCGAGCCCGACGTCGAGAAGGGCAAAGTCGTAGTTGATGCCGCCTCCCGTCACGTTGCGAAGGCTGAGACCATTCTGGTTGTAGCTCCCGGTGGTCGGCTGGCCCGGAATGCTCAGCGATCCACCCACGTTGACGCCCAGAATGAACTTCGTGTACCCGAAGAGATTGAGGTCGCGCCTCCGGTACACGATACCGATCGAGGGCGTGATCGGCAGCCGCTGCACGGCGAAAAGCTCGCCGCGCTGCCAGCCGTGCGCCGCGTCCGCCAGCTGATTGACGCGCGCTTGCTCTTTCCTGTCGACGTCGGTGCTGGTGAGATCGGCTTCGCCCTGCGCCACCGGGACGCCCAGGGCGAGCCGGATCGGCAGCTCTACCCTTGCACTCATCGGCAAGCGAATCTCACCGGAAAGCTCGGGGGCGCCGAAAGCGAAGGCGCCGTTCGTCGCGCCCGGATCCTTCACGCTGGCGTACGTCACGGGCAGCGTCAGACCGACCGACAGATCGGGTTTGATGTCGTACACGCCGCCGAGCAGGAGCGAGATGGTGGTCGCGTCGGGCGTGCGCGGGGTCTCGCCGGCCGCCGGGATCGGCGCCGCGCCGAAGCCGAACAAGAGCTGTCCGAACGCCTGGATCTCCGGTCGCGGAGGTGGCGGCGCTTCCGCCTCCTTCTTGACCGGCTTCTTCGGCTTCTGGTCCTTGTCGTCCTTCTTTTCCTCGCTCTTCGGCTCGTAGGGTCCGTCGTCGCTCGTCTCCGAGTCGGCGGGATCGCCCGAATCGAGCGATCCGCCCGAGTCGCCTTCCGAGCTCTTCTCTTCTTCGTCGTCCTGCGCTCGAGCAGCCGACGCAAAGACGGTCAGGGCCGCCAGGGTAAGTGCCGACGCGATTTGCCGTTTCATCTGTCTCCGCCTGGGTTTGGCTCCGGTTCCATACGAGAGCTCTCGCGCGCGGACCGCCACCGAGCGGCTCGAATCGAGGGGAGCGGGAGGGCCGAAGCGGCGGCACGTTAACACGGTATTTTGCGTGTCGCGGCCGATTTGTACGCTCCGCGGAGCTCCCGGGGCTATAAATTGGTCGGTTCGCTGCCGCGCTCCGGGCGGTCCGGCCCATTCGGGCAGCCGTTCAGTCCGGCTCGCACCCCTTCCGAAGATGGAACAAGAGTCGAAGCCGATTCCCCGCCGGCTAGCGGACTTCGAGATCATCCGAAGGCTCGGCGTCGGCGGCATGGCCGAAGTCTTCTTGGCCAAAAAGCGTGGCGCCGAGGGAACCTTCAAGCTCCTGGTCGTCAAGCGCGTGCTGCCGGCGCACGGCGCCTCACGGCGCTTTCGAACGATGTTCGCCGAGGAGGCGCAGCTGGCGACGCGGCTGAACCACCCCAACATCGTTCAGGTGTACGAGTTTCAAGATTACGGCGAGGACGGTCAGCTTCTCACCATGGAGTACGTCGAAGGGCCGGACCTGAGGCGGCTGGCACGAGCGGCCCAGGCTCAGGGCCAGCGCCTGCCACCGTACGTCGCGGCCTACGCCATCTCCGAAGTGGCCAAGGGGCTGCACTACGCGCACGAGCGCAAGGACGAGCGCGGATCGCCGCTCGACATCGTCCACCGCGACGTGAGCCCGCAGAACGTGCTCCTGAGCTTCGACGGCGCCGTAAAAATCGCCGATTTCGGCATCGCCAGCGCCAACATGTTTCGTGACGAGCCGGGCGTGCTCAAGGGAAAGACGGCCTTCATGTCGCCGGAGCAGGCGCGCGGCGAGAAAGTGGATCGGCGAACCGACATTTATTCGCTCGGCGTCGTTTTCTACGAGCTGCTCACCGGGCGCCCGGTGCACGGATCGCTCGAAGGTCAAGAGCTCCTCTTGGCCGTTCGCGCCGGAAGGGTGGAGCCCCCGAGCACGTTCGCGCGCGAGGTCCCCGCGGAGCTCGAAGCCATCGTGGCGCGCGCTCTTTCCCTGGAACCGAGCGAGCGTTTCGCCACCGCGCGCGACATGGGCGCTGCGATCACGCGCGCGCTGTTCCAAAAGCAGCAGCTCGTCGATTCCCACGTGCTCGAAACCGTGATCGGCCAGTTCGTCGGGCGCGAGCAGCCCTTCGAGGAGGACCCGCGCGAGGAAGCGCCGCGCGAACCAGGACAGCAAGGCTCGTCGCTCATGGTGCCGCGCACGGCGACCGTGTCGCCCGCGGAAACGGGCTCTGCCGACGCGACCGGCGGAAATTCGCGGTCGGCGCGCCAGCGCGAGCGCTCGGGACGTGAAGTGCGGCACGTCGCTGTCGTCGTCGTCAAGCTCCACGGCATCGAGCAATTGACGGAGAAGATCGGCGTAGCGGCGGCCGAGCATGCGTTGGGGCAGCTCAAGGCGACAGTGAACGAAATCGCGTTCAAGCGCAACGCGTTGCTCAGCTGGGAGCCGGGCGAACCCGAGAGCTCGCAGGGGACGGCCGGGCGCGCCGTGGTGGGCCTGTTGGCGAATCCGACGCGAGCGCCCTCGGACGCAGTCTGGTTCGCCGTCGACGTTCACGAAGCGATTCAGGGCGCCTGCGCCGACATGCCCGTACGCCTTGCGGCCAGCATCGGCATCGCCCGCGGTATCGCTTCCGGCAGGCGCGACGCGGCCGGCAATCTCGTTCAGCACGAGCTCGAAGAGCCGGCCACCTACCTCGCCGAACTGCTCGGTCGCCGCGCTCCCGAGGACGTGAGCTGGGTGGCGGGGGGACTCTATCGCCTGGTTCGACGCGATTTCTTGTGGGGAGACGCGCCCACGATTCGTCCCGAGGACGCCGAGGAGCGCGGGCTGCCTCGTCACATGCGCATCTACGCCCTCTTGCGTCCGCTCACGCGCGAGGAGCGCCTGCAGGAAATGTCCCTGGCGCCGAACGACCTCGTGGGGCGGGACGCCGAGCTCGCGGACCTGCACGCCGCCTACTATACGGTCGTGGGCTCGGGGCCTGGCCTCGGGCAATTGGCCGCGCGCGTCGTATCCGGAGAGCTCGGGATCGGAAAGACGGCGCTCGCCACCACGTTCTTGAACGAGCTGCCGCCGGACGCGCGCATCCTGCGCGTCGAGTGCTCGCCGGCGCGCAGCGAAGTGCCTTTCGCCGCGGTGGCGGAATGGATTCGCGAGCTCACGGGTACCAAACCGGAGCAATCGCTCCAGGAGGCTACCGAGCGTGTTCGTGAAGCGCTGGGCCAGTTCGCCGCCGACACCGAAGCGCCGGAGATCATCTCTCGTCTGGCCGAGCTCGTGACGGGGCGCACGGCGTCGGCGCAAGACGAAGCCGATCACGCCCTCAACCGCCAGTTGGTCGCCACCGGCCTCAGGCGTTTCTTCGCCCGCGCGGCGCTCGAGGCCCCGCTCGTCGTCGTGCTCGACGGCCTGCAGTGGTGTGACACGCCGAGTCTCAAGCTGGTAGCCGAGTTCCTTCGCTCGGGGGAACCGCTCCCGGTCTTGGTGCTGCTCATCGCGCGGCCCGACGATCACGTCACGCCGTACATCGACGGCCTGGTGCGCATCGAGCTGCGCGGGCTCAGCGCCGAGAATCAGATACGCCTGCTCCAGGCGCGGCTCGGAGTAAATCAAGGCGTGGCGCAGGTCTGCGCGGACCTCTTGCCTCGCGCGGGCGGCAACCCGTTCTTCTTGCTCGAAATGGTGGACGCCCTATTGGAGCGCGGTTTGCTCGAGATCCGGGAAGGCCCGGAGGGAGCGCAAGAGCTGGCGCGCGCCGAGCACGCCGACACGACGTTCCCGCTGCCTTCCACGCTCGAGCAGCTGATCGCGGACCGGCTCGCCGAGCTGCCCGCGCAAGAACAGGTCGTCATCGACTGGCTGGCCGTCGCGGGCGGGCCTCTCGCCGATCGCGATCTGCGCGCCCTGGTCGAACGCGACAGCGACGAGAGCGTGGCGCGGCTCTGCGCTCGCGGCCTTTGCGATCATCGCGGTGAGACCATCGACGTCCGCCATCCGCTCACCCGCGACGTCGCCTACCTCGCGCTCGACAAGCAACGCCGCGAAGCGATGCATCGTCAGCTTGGCGAGCATCTCGCGGAGACGCCGCTCGCCAAGGGTCTGACGGCCGCCATCATCGCCCGTCATCTGGCGCGCGGAAGGGTGCGCACGCGGGCCGCCGATTTCTATCTCGAGGCGGCTGCCGCGGCTCGCGGCGCCTATCAGACGCGCCTCGCCCGACGCTATTATCAGCGCGTGGCGGCGCTTCTGCCGG
>DASWGX010000442.1:0-5263 GCA_036393455.1 Polyangiaceae bacterium | reverse complement strand
CGGAAAAGGTCGACGTCGACCCACGCCTCGCAGTGCTCGGCGCGCGCCGGAAGCTCGAGCGCCACCGCCGCATGCTCGCGGTTTTGCAGCACCAGGCGCATGAGCTCGGGAAGCGGCACCCTGACGCGCTGGACGGGCACCGGACGGGCGAAGCGCAAGAGGTCGGCCACCAGACGGTTGAGGCGCGCCGTTTCCTCGCCGACTATGTCGAGCAGTGTTTGCCGGTCCTCTTCGCGCCCCGGCTGTCGGCGCAGCCCCGCCAGCGCGTTGACGATGACGGCGAGGGGGTTTCTCACCTCGTGCGCGATCGAAGCGGCCATCTCTCCCACCGCCGCGAGCTGCTTTTGCTGCAAGAGCTCGGCCTGGATATCGCGAAGCTCCGCATGCGAGCGAGCGAGCTCGCGCGTTCGCGCGTGCAGGCTTTGCACCGTCGACTCTCGCTGGACCGCCGCCGTTCGGTAGCGGAAGAGCAGCGTCGAAGCGACCGCCAGGGCGTAGACCAAAAAGGCGTGCGGAACCAAGTACAAGCTGTTCGTGAGCTTGCCCGTGGCCAAAAGTACGTCGTTGATCACCGCGAGCCCCAAGAGCGAAGCGCCGGCGAGCGCGCTCAGCGCCTCGCGGCTGCCGGAACGTGAGACCCAGGCCCAGCCGAGGAGCGCGATACCCGCCAAGAATTCGAGACCACCGAACACGTAGAAGCTCGCGCCGACGAGCGTCAGTTTGGTGCGTGCCTGCCCGAACTCGTGTCCCATCACC
The DNA here is from genome assembly GCA_036393455.1 of Polyangiaceae bacterium. GTDB lineage: Bacteria > Myxococcota_A > Polyangia > Polyangiales > Polyangiaceae > DASWGX01. The sequence goes on along the minus strand of DASWGX010000442.1, from coordinate 4,507 downwards.
GTCGCGACGTCGACGGCGTACCCGTCCGGGGCCAGCCAGAAACCCGCGGCGTTCGCGAGCTCGTAGCAGGCGCCCGCGGCGTAGAGCACCGCCATGACCCAGAAGCGAATCGGAATCCTGACGAAGCGCACCACGAAGTGCAAGTTGAAGACCGGCGCCGCGATCGCGCCAACGTGCAAGAAGCGCGAAGCGCGCATGCGCTCCGCGGTGTCGACCGTGAGGTACGCGGCGGACATGCCCGCGGCGAGCAGCGCCAGCGAAGCGCAGAGCAGCGCGAACAAGAGGTATTCGAGCTCGAGGCGTCGCAGCCGGAAAGCGATGAAGAAGTACACGCCGAGACCGACCTGAGTGACCGCCCACGCAGCCAGCATCCCGGCGAGAAACGGCTCCGTCATCGGTCTCCCTCGCGCCGGCGATCGAGCAGACTGAAAGCCGGCGCCACCGGGTTCACGGGGCCGGGTCCTCGGGCGCGTCGCGGTTTACGGTGATCACGCGAGAAACCGGGCTTTGCACCGGCTCGTTCGACGCATCGATCAGGGTGAGCTCCACGCGGTAGTCTCCGCTCGGAAGCCCCGCGATACGCCAGGCGCGCCACTCGGAAAGCACGAATTGTCGCGAGCGACCGCCGGAGGACACGTCCACCTTCACCCGATGTTCGTCCGCGTCGAGCCGCGTGTTGAAGAGGTAAAAGTCCAGAACGGCCGAGTCGGCAGCCGCGGCGCCGTTGTAAGTGCCGCGTGGGAGGAGATAGACGATGCTCGGTTCCGACACGGCGCTCGTCGTGCCGTCGCCTTCCCCGATCCAGAACTGCACGGTGGCGTAGGGTAAGACGGTATGCTCGACGGCGGGCTTCAGCGACACGCCCCGCTCGTCCACGATGAACGCATGCAACGAATGCAGGCCGGGTTCGAACGTCATTTCTTCCGGAATCAGCTCGCGAAGCGCAATGCCGCCGGCCGGCCCGACTTCGCGCGGAGCGTGGGCGTCCAGTTGCACCTGCAACCGGTGGTTTGGGCCAGCGCCGCGCAAGGCGAGCTTGACCGGCGTACGATCGACGCGATTTTGCGCGATGCGCTGCCCCAGCCGAGGACTCTGGATTTCGAGGCGGACGGCGGCGTTCGGCGCCGGAGCCGGATCGATGGCGTCGAGCTCGACCGGCAGCGGCTCCGGCATGGGCGCGGCGGCGGGCGCTCGAGCAACGGGCGCCGGCCGGGGCGCGTCGACCGGGGCTTTCGTCGCAGGTTCCGGTAAGGGTTGCGGAGCCGGCGCGTCGCGCGCCGCGCACGCCGTCGCGACGAAAGAGCAGACGAGCGTGCGCGCGAAGCCCGATGTCCGGCGCGCGCTGCGTGGACGCGAGGATTCGGTCGTCACGCGCCGACCGTAGCCCAAGCCGCGCCTCGACTGAAGTCGGCGGAGCCGGCGCGCCGTCGAGCCGACTGGAGGCTCAGACGGCGATCTGCTAGGCGGTGGCTCTCGATGAGCTACGTCGTCTTGGCGCGCAAGTGGCGGCCGCAACGGTTCGAAGACTTGGTCGGCCAAGAGCACGTTGCCCGAACTCTGAGCAACGCGATCCGCGCGGGCCGCGTCGCTCATGCCTTCCTTTTCACCGGCGTCCGCGGCGTCGGCAAGACCACGAGCGCGCGCATCCTGGCCAAGGCGCTCAACTGCATGGGGGATCCGGACGGCGAGCCCGCCACCGGGCCCACGCCGACGCCGTGCCTCAAGTGCGCGGCGTGTCGCGAGATAACGGCGGGGACCGACATGGACGTGCGCGAAATCGACGGCGCCAGCTACAACGGCGTCGACGAGGTACGTAGGCTCCAAGATACACTGCCGTATCGGCCGACGCGCGACCGTTTCAAAATCTTCGTAGTCGACGAAGTTCAGATGCTGTCTCAAAGCGCGTGGAACGCCTTTCTGAAGACGCTGGAGGAGCCGCCGCCGCACGTGAAGTTCATCTTCGCCACGACGGAGGTCCACAAAGTTCCCGTCACTATCTTGAGCCGGGTGCAGCGCTTCGATTTCAAGCTGATCTCGGCGCGTTCGATCGCCGATCGACTGCGCGAGGTGCTCGAACGGGAAAAGATCCAGAGCGACGAGAGCGCACTGACCATCATCGCGCGCGAGGCAGCGGGCAGCATGCGCGACGCGATGAGCCTGTTGGATCAGGTGATCGCGTGGAACAGCGAGGCGCTGGCGGGGGAAGACGTGGCGAGCGTGCTCGGCGTGGCGAGCCGCCAGGCGATGCACGACCTCGGTGCGGCGCTGGTCGGGGGAAATGCAGCGGGCTGCCTGGCGCTGATTGGCGCCCTCGCCGAGCAAGGACGCGACATCGGGCACATCGCGCGCCAGCTACTCGAGCTTTTGCGCGATCTGGTCGTGTGCAAGATCTGCGACAAGCCCGGAAGCCTCATCGATTTGCCCGACGACGAGCGCGAAAAGTTGGAGAAGCTCGCGAAGGAACGCGACACCAATGACGTCGTGCGGCTCTATCACGGCTTTTCCCAGTCGTTCGACGACGTCGTGCGCAGCGGCCAGCCGCGCGCCGCGCTCGAGATGCTTTTGGTGCGGCTCGCCCAGCGGCCAGCGCTGGTTCCCCTCGACGATCTGGTCGTGCGGCTCTCGGCGCTGGAGCGCCGCCTCGCGGGCGGAGCGGGCTCCGGCGGCGCGCGCGATCCAGGCGGAGGCGGGCCGGGCCGGCAGCCGCGCGAGGCGCGAGGTCGCGCGCGGGAAAGCCGGCCTTCGCCTGCCGGCCGCGCCGGGGAAGAACCGTCGGGCGACGAGCCGCCAGGCGCCCCTCCCGAACCGGCGCCGCGCACTACCGCGCCCCTCGCGGCGGTGCCCGCACCCGAATCCCGCGAAGCGGCCGTGGTCGAGGCTCCCGCCGTCACGGAGACGCCCGGCGCAGAATACGGTGAACGGCTCGAAACCCTGGCTTCGGTCCTGGAAAAACTGCGCGCTACCAGACCCGAGCTCGCGGCGTTCTTGGAGCACGCCGTGCCACTCTCGGTCACGGGGGACGCGCTCGTCCTCGGATTTTCGCCCGGCTTCGATTTCGCTCGGCAGCTTTGCGAACGAGCCAGCCTCGAAGCGCTGGAGCGCGCAGGGCGCGAGCGCTTCGGCCGGGTCGTGAAGATCACGCTGCGCTTCGACTGCAAAGACTGCACGGGCTTTCCGACGCTTTCCTCTCTCAACAATCAGGAGCGCCAGAAGCGCAAGCGCGAAGCCACGCTCGTGGCGCGCGGTCACCCTCGCATCGCGGAAGCCGAGGAAATCCTCGGTGCCCGCCTCAAAGAGCTCAGGCTAGAACAGGACTGAAAACGAGGCCACCGTGCTGCCGACTCCCGTCACCCGACTCATAGAGTTATTTTCCCGCCTTCCGGGCGTGGGAGAGAAGACGGCTCAACGCTTCGTTCTCGACCTTTTGGGGCGCGACGAGCTCTGCCGGCAGCTCGGAGCTCAGCTTCAGGATCTGGCGAATCACGTACGTCCCTGCGAACAGTGCGGCGGACTCGCCGAAGTCGACGCCGAACGACCGATGGTCTGCGCCATTTGCCGCGACGCGCGGCGCGAAGCGGCGCTGCTCTGTGTGGTGTCGCGGGTGCAGGATCTGATGGCGATCGAACGCAGCGGCGCCATGCGCGGACGCTACTTCGTGCTCGGACGGCTGCTTTCGCCGCTGGACGGCGTCGGGCCCGATCAGCTACCGCTCGAATCGCTGTACCGCAGTGTGAAGGAGCGCGGCATCGAGGAGGTCATCGTCGCGACGCCGCCGTCGGTGGACGGCGAGGCGACCGCGCTCCTGATTGCGCGCGATCTCGCCAGCATGGGCGCCAGGGTCACCCGCATCGCGAGCGGAATCCCCCACGGCGGCGAGCTCGAATTCCTCGATCAGATCACGCTGGGACGTGCCATCGACGGGCGGCGCTCGATGATTGGCGGCTGAACGCGATCGCGCTTGCCCAAGTCCGCGGGTCGAAGGCAGAGTCTCGCCTGGAAACGCTCAATGGTCACCGAATCATTCACTGCGGAAGATCTCGAAGCGGGCTCGGGCGCCGCCCTCGACTCACTGTCCCGCGCCGGCACGCGCGCCCCGGCGCTCATCGACGCGTGGGTCGAACGGCAGAACGTCAACGCACTCCAGGCGGCGGCGGACGCGCCGCAGGGGGTGTGGCGCAAAGCGGCGCGCCGCGCTCTGAACGTCCTTCGCGCGCGGGGCGTGACGGTTGCCGAGCGGCCCAAGCAGAAGCGGCTCGTCACGCCGGAGGCCGCGACCTTCGAGGCGTGGATGCTTTCGCCGGATTCGTCGGGCACGCTCTTGCTGGTGGTCGCGTCGCGCTCGCGGGCGTCGCGCTACCGGTCGGTCTTCGTGGCGCTGAACGACGCCGTGGGAGTGCTCGACATGAGCGTGGGCGAGGTCAGCCAGTCGCAGCTCAAGGACCGGTTGCGCCGCGCCGCTCCGCAACCTGACCTCAAACCCACTCGCGTGCCGCCCGAATGGGCGCGC
>DASWGX010000441.1:0-5814 GCA_036393455.1 Polyangiaceae bacterium | reverse complement strand
ATCGCGCTCTTGCCGCGCTTGTTCGTCGCCATCGCGTGGGCGCGCGAGCCGGTCTGGGACGGCCACTACTATCACTTCGGCGCCGCACGCATCGCCGAGGGTCTCGGCTATTCCGAAGACGTCGACGTCGCGGGCCAACTGGAATGGCGGCCGTGGACGCACTACCCGGTCGGGTACAGCGGGCTGCTCGGCGGGTTCTACTTCGTCTTCGGTCCGTCGATTCGCATCGCGCCCTTGCTCAACGCCGTGATCGGGGCACTGACCGCGGCCGTCGGACACCGCGTGGCGCTTCACTGGTTGACTCCGCGCCGGGCGCTCGTCGCCGGGGCGCTGATCGCGCTCCATCCCGGTCTCATCGCCTACAGCAGCGTCGTGATGACAGAGCCACTCGCCGCTCTGTTGCTGATCGGCGCGCTCTGGGCACGGGTCGCTCCGCAAAGAACCTGGGTCGCCGTGAGCTCCGCCGGCGCGCTGCTCGGCGCGGCGGCGCTGGTTCGCCCCTCGTCGCTCGTGGCGCTGCCTCTGCTCTTGCTCGTCGAGTCGAAAGCGAATCTGAAGGCGCTGCTGCGGGTCGCCGCGGCCAGCGCCATCGCGCTCGCGGTCGTCACGCCGTGGACGGTTCGAAACTGCCTGCGCATGGACGGCTGCGCCCTGGTTTCCACCAATGGCGGCTGGAACCTGGCGATCGGCGCCCTGACGGACTCAGGGCGCTTCCGCACACTGCGCGCCGACGACGGTTGTCCCATCGTGACCGGTCAAGTGCAGCAGGATCGCTGCTGGGCGGAGGTGGGGCTCGACGTGATTCGGCGCGACCCGCTGCGCTGGCTGGGTCTCGCGCCAAGGAAGCTCTCGCAGACGTACGATCACGAGTCGTTCGCGATCGAATATCTGCGCGAGGCCGACCCGAAGGCGTGGCCCGAATCGCGGCGCATCGCGGCGCGGGAGCTCTTGACCTTGTTCCACCGCTTGCTCCTCGTCGCGGCGTCGCTCGCCGTCGTGGCCCTGGTCGGCTGGTCGCGACGTCAGAGAACCGTCTACGTGGTTCAAACGGGGCTACTCGTCGCGGCTTTCGGCGGCGCGGCGTATGCTTTCGCCGCCGTGGAGCACCCGTTCTTCTGGTTCGCCGTCGTCCCGCCCCTGGTCGCCCTCTTGCCGCTTCCGGGCGCGCCGCAAAAGGGCAAGGTGGGAAGCTTCTTGCTCGGCCTCGTTGCAGCCGCGTCGCTGACGCACGTGGTGTTCTTCGGTGACGACCGCTACCACGTCGTCGTGACTCCGGCGCTTTGCCTGCTCGCCGCGGCGGCCCTTCGCGCGCCGTTCACGAGGCGCGAACAGGCCGCCGAACCTGCTAGGGAGGTGGCGAACAGCGCCGGCCACGCCGGATTCGCGGCGGGATAGCCGGCTATGAAGCACACGTCCTTCCCGCTCCGCCTCGTGACGCTGGCACTCCTCGCGTTGCTCGTGGCGTCGGCGCCCCGTTCGGAGGCTTTCGTTCACGTAGTTCAGAAAGGCGACACGCTGGCGGCGATCGCGGAGCGGTTCTACGGCCGCATCCAGCACGAGCGCCTGCTGGTCGCCGCCAACGCGCTCGACATCGAGGGCGGGTCCGGCATCGTGCCGGGCATGTTGCTCGAAGTGCCGGCGCTCGGTCACTACCGCGTGCGGCCAGGCGATACTTGGGCAAAGCTCGCCGCGGCCTTGCTCGGCGCGCCGCACCGCGCCGACGTGCTTTCGATCGCCAACGGCTCGAGCCCCTGGAAATTGACCGAGGAAGGGGCCGAGCTCATCGTGCCCTACAATCTTCGCGTCATCGTCGCAACGAACGACAACATCGTGAACATTGCCTACAGGTTCTGGGGCGACCGCAACAAGGCCTGGGTGCTCGATCATTACAACCAGCTGAAGGGCAAGAAGCTCGAGCGCGGCGACGTCGTGCTAGTTCCCATCACGGATCTGCAGCTCACCGAACAGGGAAAGCTGGCGGCCCACGCCGCCGCGGAACGGCTTTCGTCCGAGGCCGCGGGCCAGGCGCGCGAGGTCCAGCGGCAGGTGGCGAACGAGCTTCCCGCCCTGCTCGCCGACGTTCGCGGCGGCCGTTACGTCAGCGCCGTCGCGCGCGGCAACGACTTCCTGTCGCGCGGCACCCTCTCGCGCTCGGAGCTCGGTACGATCTACCGCTCGCTCGTAGAAGCCTACGTGGCCTTGAACGCCTCCGGGCTCGCGCGCGAAGCCTGCGTGGAGTGGCGGCGTCACGACGCGAAAGCTCGGCTCGACCCGGTGCGCTTGAGCCCGAAGATCATTCAAGCTTGTCGAGCAGCGCCGTGAACGCTGCCACCACCGTTCTCGCCGTGGGTGCACGATGAGCTCGCTCCAACGCGATTTCGACTGGGCCAGGATCGGCGCACTGCGCCTGCGCGCGCGCCACATCGCCGAGGGCGTCTACGCGGGGTCGCACCGCTCGGTACGGCGCGGCGCAGGCATCGAGTTCGGTGGCCACCGGCCCTATCTTCCCGGAGACGATCTGCGCTGGCTCGATCGGCACGCGCTGATGCGGCACGGACGCCTCCTGATCCGCGAGTTCGAGACCGAGACGGATCGCACCGTGTGCGTGCTGATGGACGCCAGCGCGTCGATGGGGTTTCAGAGCACCGGCGCGCCGGCGCCGAAGCTCGCCTTCGCAGCCCTCTTGGCGGCCGCGCTGTTCCGCATCGCTCTGGTCGGCGGCGACGCGGTCGTCCTCGATTGGCTCGGAGGTCGGAACGTCAAGGGGATCGGGCCGGTGGCGGGCCGCGATGCGTTCGAACGTGTCGCGACGGCACTCGAAGAAGCGGAGGCGGGCGAGCGCGCATTGCTCGACGACGCAGCCGTCGATCGGGCCTGCGCGCGTTTGTGGCGGGCCGCGCGGCGCGGCTCGATCATCCTGCTGTTCTCCGACCTGCTCGACTTGCCGGCGAGCGCGCTCGAACGCGTCACGGGGCTCGCCGGCGATCGCCGGCTCGTCGTCGTCGTGCGTGTGCTCGATCCGATCGAGAAGGAATTCCCTTTCGAGGGGCCGATCCAGCTCCGCGCCCTCGAAGGCAATGCGTTGATTGAAACGGACGCCTCGTCGGCGCGCGCCGAATACCTGGAAAACCTCGAAGCCATCGCGCAGCGCTGGCGCGATCGGCTGCTCGTGCGCGGCGGACAGCTCGTCGATGTCACGACGCGCGACGACGCCTTCGCGGCGGTGCTGCGAATCATGGCGACGGTGCGGGGCGACGTCCGATGACGTTCCTCGTCACGGCAGCCCTCTCGATTGCGCTCCTGATCGCCTTGCCGATCATCGCGCACCTGTTGCGGCGCGGCCGCGTGCGACAAGAGCCGTTTCCACCCGCCGCGCTGGTGCCCGTGGCGCGGCCCGTCGCGCCGCGCCGGGGGCGGTTGGAAGACCGCGCCTTGCTTTCGATCCGCGCCCTGACCATCGTCGCCGTCGCGGCGCTCGGCGCGACTCCGCTCGTACGCTGCTCGCGCTTGTCGCTGGCGCGGAGCGGCGGAGCCTCGGTCGCGCTCGCCGTGGTGCTCGACGATTCGCTCAGCATGCGAGCGCGCCTGCCGGACGGCGAGACGCGCTTTTCGCGAGCGCACCGCGCCGCGCGCGAGCTCCTCGATTCGGCGCGTTCCGGCGACGCCATCGCGCTCGTGCTCGCCGGACGTCCGGCGCGGCTCGCGCTGTCCGCCACGACGGATCTCGATGCCGTCGAACGCGCGCTCGAACAGATCGCGCCGAGCGATCGATCGGGCGAGCTGGTCGCGGCGGCCAAGCTCGCCGAGGCGAGCCTGCGAGCACTCCCCCACGCCGACAAGCGCGTCGTGGTGCTGAGCGACCTGGCCGCGGAACCGCTGCCGCCGCTCGCCGTGCGCCTGTGGACCCCGGTGCCCGAGCTCCGTCAAAGCATCCACGACTGCGGAATCGCCGAGGCGGAACGTCACGGGAAGAGCGTCACCGCGCACGTTGCGTGCACGGCCGCCGAGGCTGCGCGCGGCCGGGAGCTCGTGCTCGTCGAAGCCGGAACGAAGCAGCCGGCGCCCGCCGCCGCGAAGGTGCTCTCGAAGACGCCGCTCCCTCAAAGCCGAGGCGAGCACACGCTCGAGCTCGAGGTCGGCGGCGCGGCGGATGTGCTGGAGGTGCGGCTGAGCGGAAGCGACGCGATCGATTCCGACGACTGGGCGGCGGTCGCGACGCAGAGCGCGGGACTGCGCGTCGGCGTCGTGGCCGACCCTTCGACGGCGTCCGTGTCGACCGGGGGCGCGACCGTGGTCGAACAAGCCATCGCCGCCCTGAATCTCGGCGTCGGCGTTCAGCCACTGCCGCTCGTTCCCGACGATCCGAAAGAGTTTCGCGAGCTCGGCGCGCTCGTTCTGGACGATCCGGTCGGGCTCACGCCCGAATCGCGAACGGCGCTGCTCGAATGGCTGGAGCGAGGCGGCGTGGCGCTGGCCTTTCTGGGACCGAGCTCGGAGCGGGTTCCGCTTGGCTCTTCACTGCTTCCCTTCGCAGACGGCGGAGTCACCTGGCAGAAGACCAACGTGCCCGGAGCCGACGTGAAGAGCTTCGGCTGGCTCGGCCAGAGCGCATCGGGGCTCGCGAGCATCGCCCCGAAGGGTCGCATTCTGCTCGAGACGGCGCGGCCGAAGGACGCGAAGGTCGTGGCGCGCTTCGACGACGGACGCCCGATGCTGCTCGAGCGCCGGCTCGGAAAGGGTCTGGTCTGGACCTTCGCACTGCCCGTTTCCGTCGACCAGAGCGACCTGGCGCTCCGACCGGGCTTCCTTGCCCTCTTGGCCGAGCTCGTCGAAAGCGCGGAGCGGCGGGCGGGCAGCTCGCGCAGCGTCGCAGGCGAGCCCTGGGTGTTCTCGGACGGCGACGTCGTCATCGAAGGTCCCGAGGGCCGTCTCGAGCTCGAAGAGAGAACGCTGCCGGACGCCGACGCCGACGTGAAGGAGTTCGTCGCCGTACCCGCCGTCCACGGTCGCTACCGGCTGACCTCGAACGGCGCGGAGCGCTCGCGCATCGCGACCATCGAAGCCGAGGAGATCCTCGCCATGCCGCGGGACACCTCGAATGCCGCGGCCCCCGACGGCGAGGACGAGCCTACGCCGTGGACGGATACTTCCTCGGAGCTCGCCATGGTCTTGATCGGCCTGGTCGCCCTGGAGCTCTTGGTACGCCTGTGGGGACGCTTTGGCCCGCGCGGCCGGCGCGCGCGTCCCGTCGGGGCGTGACCGAGCGGGAGCGCGGGAGCGCGGGGGAACGTCGAACGCGTGATTCGGACGGCGATGCGTGATAGGCCGTGCTCGCCAATGCTTCGCAAGGCGGTCCCTTGGTTTCTCACGCTCGTGCTCGCGGGCTGCCACTCGCCCGGCCTCTACGGCTATAGTAAGAGCTACTCGGCGCTCTCGGAGGAAGAAGACGCGGCGGAAGACGCGGCGGAATACGATCCGGTCATGGCCGAGCGCGTGCCGGAGGAGTGGCGCAAGAAGGCGATCAGCGTTTTCGGCATCGTGGAAAGCCGAAAGCCGGGCGCCGGCGGCAAGGTGGACCTCACGCTCAGCGTGCGCACGCTCGCGCCTCTCAACCTGTGCGACGAAGGCGGGGAGGACACGTGCCGCGTCACCGTCAGCGATCGCGAGCACGCCGTGGTTCACGCACTGGTCGCACTGCGCCGGGAGGACGACGTCGGCAAGCACGGCGTGACGGCCGGTTCTCTGGTGCGGGTCATCGGCACACTCGGCGACGGCGTCGACGCGGAAGACGGAACCACCGTCTTCCAAGCGAAG
>DASWGX010000440.1:0-4051 GCA_036393455.1 Polyangiaceae bacterium | reverse complement strand
GACCCCGAATACCACTACGAGGCGAACAACGTCGAAACACAGCAGCAAAACCCCAGCTCGCTCCTGTGGTGGATGAAGCGCATCATCGGCTTGCGCAAGCAGTACCGAGCCTTCGGGCGAGGCGCGTTCGAGGCGCTCCCGAGCAGCACGCGCAAGGTGCTGGCCTTCCTGCGGCGCTACGAGGACGAGGTCCTTCTGATCCTCGTCAATCTCTCGCGCTTCACCCAGCTCGTGGAGCTCGACCTCTCCGAGTTCGCCGGGCGTCCCCTGCTCGAGCTCTTCGGCAACACCGAGTTTCCTCCAATCGAGGAACGACCGTACCGCTTCATGCTCGGGTCCCACAACTTCTATTGGTTCTCGCTCGGGCGGCAGCTGGAGCACGCGTCGCTCCAGACGTCCGTCAACGTGAAAACCCACGACGTGCGCGGCGCGTGGGAGGAAGTTCTCTCGACACGCAGCGCAGCGCTCGGCCAGGCGCTCGCCTCGTACCTGCCGGCTCAGCGCTGGTTCCGCGGCAAGGCGCGCCGCATCAAGCAAGTGCGCGTCGTCGATCGCGTCGCGCTCGGCAAGGCCTGGCCCGACCACGTCCTGATATTCATCGAGGTCGCGTATCAGCGCGGCGACCCGGAAATCTACGTGCTGCCGATCTCTTTCACCGAGGGCAGCACCGACGAAGACCACGCGATCCTCAGGCTGCGCGGACGCGGCTCCCGAGCGCAGTCGGGCATTTTGCACGACGCTTCCGGGAGCCCGGCGATTGCGGACGCTTTGCTCAAGCTCGTGGTGAGCAAGCGCCACCTGCCCGGAGAAACGCTGGAGCTCGTGGGCGTTCCGCGCGCGCGCCTGCGCGAGCTCAAGGCGGAGGCGGAGTTGCCGCGCGGCAAGGCGCTGGGCGTCGAACAGAGCAACACGTCGTACGTGTACGCGGGGGTCTGCATCGGCAAGCTGCTCAGGTGCGTCGACCCGGGCAAGAGCGTCGAGCTGGAAGTTCTCGAACAACTGGAAACTCTGGACGTTCGGCCCAACGTGCCCGCCCTGCTGGGTCATATCGAAGTACGCTTCGAGCGCGGCCCCGGAGCGACGCTCGGGCTTTTTCAGGAGCTCGTGCAGAGCCAGGGCGACGCGTGGCAGCTCACGCTCGACGAAGTCGAGAGCTTCTACGAGCAGGCCCTCGCGCGCTCGCACGATCTCGACCCTCACAGTCTCGCCCCGACGACGCTGCTCGACGCGGCCGAGCGTCCGGTGGCCATCGACGCGTTGATGGGGCCCTATCTCGGACTCGCCGCGGTGCTAGGGCGGAGGACCGGAGAGCTTCACCTCGCGCTCGGAGCGCCGACGGAGAACCCCGCCTTCAGCCCGGACGAGTACGGCAGCCTCGCCAAGCGCTCGTTCTATCAGTCCTTGCGCAACCTCGCATCGCGCGTCTTCGACGACCTCGGCGCTTCCCTCGGGACGTTGGCTTCCGACGCTCAAGAACCCGCGCGCGAGCTCTTGCGCCGGAAGAGGGACATCCTGGCGCGGTTCTCGCGCGTGCGCGACGAGGAGCTCGGCGGCAAGCGCATTCGCGTGCACGGCGACTTTCACCTGGGCCAGGTGCTCTACACCGGCCGCGACTTCGTGTTGATCGACTTCGAGGGCGAGCCGGCGCGCTCGCTCTCTCATCGACGTTCGCGACGCTCGCCCATGGCCGACGTAGCCGGCATGCTGCGTTCCTTTCACTATGCCAGCCACACACCGCTCAGTCGCGAACTCGTTACGCACGTTCGTCCCGAAGACGTTCCCGCCTTGCTCGCCTGGGCGCGCGTCTGGTACGGCTGGGCTGCACGCTCTTTTTTGAGAAGCTACCTCGAAACGGTGCAGAGTTCCGGGCTCTTGCCCGAAACCACCGAAAATCGCGCGCTCCTGTTGGACGTCTTCCTGCTCGAGAAAGCGCTGTACGAGGTCGTGTACGAGCTCAACAACCGGCCAGCGTGGACTGCGATCCCGCTCGTCGGCATCCTGGAGGCTCTGGACGGCCCGAAGCGGCCGGCGTGAGCGCGGGCTCAGGCACGCGTCGTTCCGCTGGCTGCCGGCGCTTCCCCGCGCTTCACCGCGTCGAGCCGTGCCCGGCTCCGCCGCTTCTTCAGCGGAATCAGCCCGCGCAGCGTGATGTGCTTGCCGAAGCACAGCAGCACGTCTCCCGGCAAAACCCGCTGATCGCCGCGCGGGTTCGGCAGCACGACGCTGCCGCGAGTAATGCTCAGCACCCGGACGCCGCGATCGCGCAACCCGCTTTCCCGCAGCGTCAGTCGCGCGAGCTCCGAATCCCTGCCGACTTGGAACTCGGCAACGCCGTACCCGCTTTTCAGCGTGAGGCGCTGCCTCAGATCCAGCTCGGGAAACTGCACCTGTGACTCCAGGTGCTCGACGATAGCGCCCGCCACGTCGACGCGCGTTACCCGTTCGATGCCCTCGAGGCCCGGAGAAGAGTTGACCTCGAGCACTTGAGGTCCGTCTTGGGTGTCCAGCATATCCACGCCGGCAACCTGGAGGCCGAGAATCTGCGCGGCGTGAATCGCCGTCCTTTCGTACACCGTATCGAGCTCGACTGGCTCGGCGCGTGCGCCGCGATGGATGTTGCTCCGAAACTCCTCGCCGACGGCGACGCGCCGCATGGCTGCCACCACGCGGTCCCCAACGACCAGCGCGCGCATGTCGCGACCGCGGCTTTCCTTGACGAACTTCTGAATCAACACGTTCTGATTCGCGCTCCGCAGTGTCTCGATGATCGCCTCGGCGACCTTGGTCGTCTCCGCCAAGATGACGCCGATGCCCTGCGTACCGCTGAGCAGCTTGATGATGATGGGAGCTCCCCCGACCTCATGAATGGCGGGCAGCACGCTGCGCCGCGCGTGCACGAAGGCCGTCGGCGGAATGCCAATCGAATGGCGGCTCATGACTTGTATCGAGCGCAGCTTGTCCCGCGACACGGTGATTGCTTGGCTCGAATTGAGCGTGTACACGCCCATGCGCTCGAACTGACGCACCACGGCGGTGCCGTACATCGAGATGGAGGCGCCGATTCTCGGTATCACGGCGTCGTGGGCGAGAAGCGGCTTGTCGCGATAGTAAAGGTTGGGCTCACCCTGCTTCACCAGGATGCTGAAGCGAATCGTATCGAGAACGCTCACGCGGTGTCCGCGCTTGCGGCACGCGTCGCGGAGCCGTTCGGTGCTGTAGGCGCGCTGATTGCGCGAAAGAACGGCGATCTTCACGGCGCTTTCGCCTTTGCCGCGCGAAGCTCGAGCCGCTTTCCGACGGCGAAACGGCGTCCCACGTCGACCAGGAAACGGTGTTCGAGCGCCGAGCGCCCGAGCAGCATGCGAAAGATCATGTTCTGCCGGTCCACCAAGCTGAGCTCCACCTCGATCTCGTGCGAGCCGATGCGCACGCTGGTTCGAACGAAGATTCTGAGCTGCGACTCACCGGAGCTCGGCCGCACCCGCGCACGCCGCGAGATCGGCGCCTCCACCGTGACACGCCGATGGGTCTTGCGCCGATCGAGCCGGACGTCGAAGCGCACGCGGTTCAACCCGACTTCGCGGATGTTCTCGACGTGAAGCGCGCTGCTGCGCGCGCCGGTATCGACCTTCGCGCGCAATCCGCGGACCTTCCAGCGCGGCAACTCCACGTATTCCGCAAAACCAATGATCGGAAGCGCTCGTCGCATGCCGGTAGAGGCGCGGCCCCCGGGAAATGTTCAGCCCGGTTCGGAGTCCCTGCCGTCAGGGAGGCCGCGCAGCCAGCGAGCGAGGCGCTCGGCGTCGACCACGGTGCCTTCCCGCGCGGCCGGACCCTCGGCTTGGTTCGACTCGACCTCGCTCGAATCGGACACACCCAGGCTGCTCGAACGAGGTCCGGGGAAGAGGTCGCGATAGCGCATGTGGCCTCGAACTTAGCACGGGACGGCCCAGCCGGGACCCCCGCCCAACGCCCGCAGCCCGCCCCCGCGCGCGGCAGTTCGCCGCGCCATTGCCTCCTATGGCACCCCTCCCATGGCACCCCTCCTATG
>DASWGX010000439.1:0-4907 GCA_036393455.1 Polyangiaceae bacterium | reverse complement strand
TGGCGAACTGTTTGCCAGGGTCGCCCAGTCCGGGCCAGGGGATCCAGCCTGGCGGCATCTGGGTTCGACGCTTCGAGTAAGACCCGAGCCATGCCCCGGTTTCCGCTGATAAGTGAACTGTAGAAGATAGATGTGCTGATCTTGCGGAGCGATGCGTACGGACGCTCCGCACGCGCCGTCAGGCATCGTCACAGACCGGCGAGCGAACGTCTGAGCCCGCCGGCGAAATGACAGGGGTTGGCTGGCTCTCGTCCGTGCCCGTCCTTCGGCCGGGCGCTACTTTGCCGTCGCAATTCATCCCTCGTCGTGCTGAAGTACGGAGCTCAAAAAGGAGCTTGCCGTGGGCCGCTCGATCATCCTCACGAATATCGATTCGGTTCCCGGACGCCAGATCGTGGAGCACTACGGGCTGGTCCACGGCAGCACCATTCGCGCCAAGCACATCGGTCGCGACTTCGTGGCGGGTCTCAAGAACCTCGTCGGTGGAGAGCTCCGAGGCTACACCGAGCTCCTCGCCGAGTCGCGTGACCAGGCGATCGCGCGGATGACGGCGCAAGCGGTCGAGCTCGGGGCGAACGCCGTGATCAACGTGCGGATGGCGACGTCGTCCGTGGCCCAGGGCGCCGCAGAGATCCTGGTCTACGGCACGGCGGTGCGCGTGGAGTAGCCGATGCTCGAATTCGTTCCGCTGCTCTTGCCGCTGGTCTTGCTCGCGGTCGGATTCGTCACGGGACGGATCACCGAGGCGCGGCACTATCGGAGCATTCACGAGCGCGAGCAGCGCTGGCACGGCATTCCGGCGACGACGACGCGCGTCCCGTTCGAGCTGCCCGTGGAGCGGAGCGAACTCGCCGTGGGCTCGGTCGTGATCTCCGTCGACTACATGAAGAGATTTTTGGCCGGCTTGCGCATGCTCTTCGGGGGCGAGCTCCATGCGTATTCGTCGTTGCTCGATCGGGCCCGCCGGGAGGCGACGCTGCGGATGAAGGAGTCGTGTCCGAGCGCCCACCTCTTCGCCAACTGCCGGCTTGAGACGGCGACCATCTCCTCAGGCGCCAACAATGCGCTCGGTACCGTGGAAGTGACGGCGTACGCGACGGCCATCATTTTCAGACGTGAAGGCGCCGGCGCTTGAAGTTCGTTCCGCGAACGCTCGAGAAAACGCGCGATGCTTCGTCGGGCCGAGAACCCTTGGCGAGGAGGCTACGTTTCTTCGCCTTCGCTCTGCTGGCCTTCGCGGCCAGCTACGTGCTCGTCGGCTTCATCGCCGATCAGGTCGCGCGCCGCGTCTCGAGCGAAACCGAGGCAACGCTGTTCGCGTCAGCCTTCGCGGCTATGCCCGCGCCGACGTCCGAGCGCGAGCACGCGGGCCCTGCGCGAGCGAATGCGGTTCTCGAGCGCCTCTTGGCGGTCGTCCCGGTTCGCTCGCTGCCGTACCGCATCGTGCTGTGGGAGGGCGATGACGCCAACGCCTTCGCGGTTCCGGGAGGCATGATCGGCGTCACGCCGCCGCTACTCGAGGTCGTGCAGTCGGAGGTCGGACTCGCCTTCGTGGTCGCGCACGAGCTCGGTCATCATGAAGCACGGCACACGCTGCGGCGGCTCGGACGCTCGCTGCTGGTCGGACTCGTGGTCGCAGCGGCCGGCGGCTCGCTGCCCGCGCTGGCGCAATCGGCCATTCACGCCGCCGACAACTCCTACTCGCGGGAGCAAGAGCGCGAGGCCGATCGCTTTGCTCTGAACGCGGTGCTGCGCGTGTACGGCGAGGCCGGCGGCGCGCTCGAGTTCTTCGAGTGGCTGAGGGAGGAGCGGGGTGAGCAGCCGCCTCTCATGGGGTACTTTTCCACGCACCCGCTCACGGCCGACCGCCTGAAGGAGCTCCAAGCGGAGCTTCGGGCCCTCGAGCGGGGTGAAAAGTCCGTGCGATGAGCACCCCTCAGCGGCCGCCGCATCGGTTCCGTGATGAAACGCCCCGTCGATCGAAAGCGCGCCGCGACGGAGCTTTTCGGGCGTAGCCTGCTCGCCCTTGCCCGCGCGCCGACCGCTGGCGCGGAGCGCCGCCCGAACGTACGCGAGATTCCGAGCAACGTGAGGCGGCTGCCCGCGCCGGCTCAGGGCCCGCTGCGACGCTAGTAGGAATAGACCGGGCCGAGGTTTTCCGCTCGCTGGTCCGGGGTGCCCATCCCGGTCAGGCGAATGAGCACCAACCCGCAGTTGTTGTCTTCGCGCTCCTCGAGGACCTCGTTGTCCGGGTCGGCGCACGACTCGAGCTGGTAGAACCCGTCGGGCACGCCCGTCACTTCGATGTCATCTATCCAGCGTTGTGTCCGCGTATGTCGTACGAGCATGCGGCGCGCATTCTTCCGTCAGCGGAAGCAGGTTCATTGATCGATCTTCATTGATCGATCGCCGCACACACAAGGTACTACTCGCCAAGGCGACGCGAACGCCGCAAGGCTTTCGCTTCAAGGGTCTGTTGCGATGTTTAGCGCTACGATCGCCGAGCGCCTGACGAGCGACAAGGTCGCCGGCTCCTTCCAGCGTCGTCGCTTGCCGGCCTCAGCGGTAGACGGATACGGCGCCGGTGTCCGTGCCTTCGTCGTCGGCCGCGTCGTTGACACCGGCTCCGCTGCCGTCTTCGAGGGGAGCTCCCACGGCTACCGTTTCATTGGACACGTCGAGAGCGGTGCCGAAGGCGTCCGTGGCGCTCGGGGCTTCGGCCTCGACGAAACCCTGGAGCCGCCACGCGCCGCTCGTCCGCACGTAGAGGTAAGCGCCGCCGCCCGAAGGCCCTCCCCCGCCCGGGAGATCGTCCGGGGCATGAACCCCGCCGGAACCATTCCTTTCCCCGACCGCGCCCACGAGCAGCGACTCGGCGTCGAGGGCGACCGCCGCTCCGAAGGAAGCCGAACTGCGCGGAGTGCTGGCCTTGAAGTACGCGTCGAAAACCCACGTATCATCGGTCAGCGTAAAGAGGTAGACGGCGCCGGATGAGCCCGACGTGTCGTCGTCACCGTCGAGCAGGTCGCCGAGCTCGGTTTGGATGCCGGCCGCTCCGCTGTCTTCGTACAACGCTCCGACGGCCAGGCGTCCGTTCGACACGGCGATCGAAGTCCCGAAAGAGTCCTCGGAGTCGGCGTTCGGCGCCTTGACGTAGACCTGCGGCGTCCACTCGTCGCTCGACCACGCGTAGACGTAGACGGCGCCCGAGTCCGGCCTGCCGTCACCGCTCTCGAAATCATCCATGGCCTGGATCTGGAAGCCGGGACCGTCTTCGTACGGAGCCGCGATGGCCAGCGTGTCACCGTTGAGGGCGACGCTCGCGCCGAAGCGATCGCCTGGCCCCGCGTTCGGCGCCTTGATGAAGACGCCGTCGCTCCAGCGCGACGAGCTGCGGGAAAAAGTCGATACGGCGCCGGCCTCGAGCGTGCCGAACTCGCAGCAGGGAATGTCGTCCGGCGCGAATACGCCGCCGGGGGCGGTTTGCTCGTTCGGCTCGCCTACCGCGAGTCGATTGCCGCTGAGTGCCACGCTGTGGCCGAACGCTCCGCGAGCGCTACCGAGGACTTGCAGCGACTTGAGGTATCCCTCGAGCGCCCAGTCAGACCCTTGGCGGCGAAAGACGTAGACGGCGCCGTAGTCGATGCCGTTGTCGCCGTCCTCTTCGGCATCGTCGTGAGCGCCGTATCCGCTACCGTCTTCGCCGGGTGCTCCGACCGCCAGCGTATTGCCATCGAGAGCGACGGCGTGTCCGAAGGCGTCGCCGGCGCCCGCGTTCGGTGCCTTGAGGTATGCCTGTTGCTGCCATTCATCGCCTTCGCGCACGAAGACGTAGACCGCTCCGGCGCCGTCGGCATCGTCGTCGTCGCCGTCGTCGCTGCTGTCTTCCCCAGGAGCACCGACGACCAGCGTGTCCCCGTCGAGCGCGACGCTCGTGCCGAAGGCGTCGTCGTTATCCGTGTTCGACGCCTTGATGTAGTCGCCGGTCGCCTCTTCCCCGACGAGCACGACCTCGTACGTCTCGGTGGCGCCGCTTGGCGCGGTGACGGCGACGTCCACCGTGGTCATGGCCTCGATCGCGACGTCGATTTCGACCGCGTCTCCCCCGTCGACCTCCACCCCGTCGATCGCGATCGTCGCGTCCTCGTCCGTCGCCTCGGCCGTGAGCGCAACTGCGGGGACGAAGCGCGGCACCGAAACGACGTATGCCGTCACTTCCGCGTCGAACTCGGGACTCAGACTACCGGGCGTGACGGTCAGCGCGGCCAGCGTAGCGTCGTCCCGCAGGCACTCCCCGGCGACGCAGGCTTCGTTCTCCGAGCAAACTTCGCCGGCCTCGTCGCCCGTGCACGGGCCCGAGGCCCCGCAGAAGTCCGCGTTGGTCTCCGGGTTGATGCAGGCGCCGTCACAAGCGATGCGGTCGCTCGAACAGCTGAGCTCGCACGAGCCGGCCATGCACACTTCTTCCTCTCCGCACGTCGTTTCGCAGTCGCCACAGTGCTCGGCGCTGGCATTCGTGTCGACGCAGGCCGTATCGCAAACAGTCTGGCCAACGGGACACATCGGCGCTGAGCCGCCGGAACCCGTGGTGCCGGTGCTGACACCGTCTTCGCCGCCGCCGCCTCCCGCGGCGCACGTTCGGCTCTCCTCGCACGAAGGAGTGTCGTCCGAACAGCCGACATGCCCGACCGTGACTATCAAGCCCAGAAACAACCAGCGCCCGCCGCGCATGAGAACCTCCAAACTGCCGCCACACCGGCGGGACGTTCGCTCCATACCAAATTTCGAAGAGTGAGACATGACCATGGCCGCCCCATCGGTGATCGATTCGGACGGTTGCGGTGATATTGACGCGGGGCCGGTGGACTCCGGACCCAAGCTCGTCGGCCCGCCGGCGGGGGGGCCCG
>DASWGX010000438.1:0-2698 GCA_036393455.1 Polyangiaceae bacterium | reverse complement strand
TTCTATTTCCTTTCTCCGTTCCACTACAACAACCCGGCCCTCGACGATCTCGTGGAGCTCGTTCCCGAGATCGCCGAGCGCATAGCCGGCGTGAACGCGCCTTCCGCTGCGGACGCTGCGCTTTACGACACGTATCAGATTGCCTTCGACAGCGCCTACCCGGACGTGGCCGGCACGCGCGGTTACGAGAACTACTACGACGCCGCGTACTTTCTGATTTATTCGGCCGCCGCGGCGGGCAGCGTCGCCGAGCTGACCGGGCGGGAAATGGCGCGCGGCATGACGCGGCTGCTCGCCGGGCCCGAGTACGCCGTAGGCATCGACGACATTCCCGAAGTCCTGAGCGTGCTCTCGAGCAGCTCGGCGGCGCGCGTCACCTTGAACGGAACGCTCGGCCCGCCCAGCTTCGATTCGGCCACGGGTACGCGACAGGATGCAGGAAGTGTCTGGTGTGTGGACGCCGACGGGTTCGAGCACGCCGACGTTCTCCGCTACGACGCCGACTCGGGTCAGTTGACGGGCGAGTTTTCGTGCATTTCCGGCTTCTAGCTCTCACGGTCGTCGCGGCGCCGACCCTGCCGGGTTGCGGCGCCGATCCGAGCGACGTCGGCGCCGGCTTCGCCGTACGCACCGAGGCGATCGTAAAAGGAGAGCCTTCCGACGCAGGGGACGACGCGGTGGCGTTCGTGAAGGCTTATCCGCCCGATCTCGATGCCACGCACTGCACGGGCACGTTCGTCGCCGGGAATCTGATCGTCACGGCGCTCCACTGCGTGAGCCACCATTTGGTCGAAGCACGGTTCAGCTGCAATCCCGACGGTACGCTGGAGCCGCAAGAGCCGGGAGGCGGCATCCTCGGCGCCGTGGTCGCTCCCGAAATGATCGAGATTCGGCTGGGCCCGACGCCGGGAAACGACCCGGACGCCATCGGAGCCCGCGTGTTCACGACCGGTTCGACGCAGATCTGCCGCAACGACCTGGCCGTGATTCTGCTCGATCGCGACCTCGACGTGGAACCTCGCGCGCTCAGGTGGGACGCCCCGGTAGAGGTAGGCGACACAGTGACGGCGATCGGATACGGAGCGACCGGACTGAGCGGACCCATTTCCCGCTTTCGTCGAGAAGGGTTGCGCGTGCTGGCGTCGGGACCCGATTCGAACGACGAGCCGTCGCGCACGGCGGCGCCCCGCACGTTCATGGTCGGCGAAGGGCCGTGCCACGGCGATAGCGGCGGTCCCGCCTTCGCGGAGTCGAGCGGAGCGCTGATCGGCGTGTACTCGCTGCTCACGACCGGCTCGTGCACGGCGCTCGGCGTGCGCAACGTGTTCACCAAAGTGGCGCCGTTCCGCGACCTCTTGAGCGACGCCTTCGAGGCGGCCGGTGCCGAACCCCTGCTCGAGGTCCTGCCGGAGCCGCCACCGCCGTCCGAACCGCGGTCGAACGTCGATCCGCTCGGCGGAAGTGGGTCGCGCGACGAACCGAGCTGTGCGTGCCGGCTCGGGCCGCCGAGGCCCGCGAGCGCAGAATGGCTCGCGGGGCTAGCGTTCTTCGCGTCGGTCGTCGTGCGCCGCAGGCGACGGGCTCAGTAGGTGCCGGAGAGTCCCGTGAAGCCGGGGCCGATCGCGAGCCCGACTTCCGGCGCTGGTTTCGGAGCGTCGCGTTCCGGTGTTTGGCGGTCCGGCGCGCGCTTCGACAAGGTGACGTAGAGCGCGATGCCTCCGCTCGCTACGGCTGCGGCGCCGAGCACGTCGGCCGTGATGAGCAGTGAGCGGGCGCGCGACTTCGCGGAATCGAGCTCGCCGCGCGTCGCGTCCGGATCCGAGCGCAGTTCGCCGAGCTCGTTGGCCGCCCGAATCCCGAGAAAACCGGTGATCGACGCGCCCACCACGAGCGCTCCGGTCGCCGACCAGGCGGCCCACATCACCGCTTCCGAGCTTCCGGCGTCTTCGACGCGTCGGGATTCGGTCACGACGATGGGCGCCGGGGGGCGCGCCGGCAGCACCTGGAGCTCGACCAGCACGTCCTCGGCGTCTCGGCCGGCGAGAGTGACTCTCGTTTCGTGGGTTCGATAACCGGGCTTGCGCACGACCACGCGATGCTCGCCGGCGTCGAGCAGCAGGGCTTGCGGTAGCGGAGAACGTCCCACGAGCTCGTCGTCGACGCGGATCTCGGCGTTTCCGACGTTCGCTTGCACTCGCAATGTTGCCGTTCGGGCGGCGAGCATCTGGAGGTCCGCCGCTACGGCCGCGCGCCGCTCTTCGCCGATACGATCGGCGCCCTCGCGGAGGTAGTGCTCGAGCGCGCGCCGGGCGCGAGCATACTGGCCGAGTTGAATGCGAACCTGACCGATGTTGAAGAGCACGCGGTAGTCCGGCACGAGCGAAAAGGCGCGCTCGAACTCGATCACGGCCAGCGCAAAGTCGCCCTCGGAGTAGAGCGAAAGGCCGGCCTCGTAGCGTTGGCCCGCTTCGCGCAGCCGCTCGGGGTTCGCCGTTTCCGCCTCGGTCGGTTTCTGGTCTCGATCCGGCCCGGGCCGCGCGGCCTCGTGCTCGGTGGAGTTCGCCGCGTCGCCCGGCGAGGTCGGGGTTTCCGCCGTTGCTTGGGCTGTATGGTCCGGCGCGGCGCGGGCTGCCGCGGGCGCAACGATCAATGCCGCGGCGAGCAAGCTCGTGAACGCCGCGCGGCGTCGTCGCTGGAA
>DASWGX010000437.1:0-2215 GCA_036393455.1 Polyangiaceae bacterium | reverse complement strand
GATCCGAGGGATCGCGCCGCGGCGTTGAGCTGTTTTTGCGCCATCGTCGTGTACATGGTGCACCTCTACGGTGACATGGCGCTCGGAACCTGGGTTTCGATTTTCCTGATTTCGAGCACCATGGTCATTTCCGGAAAACTCGCGGTGTCCCTCGGAGCGTGGCCGGGACGGCGCCCGCACCGCGCCGTTCCGGGGACGTCCATCGAGGGCCGGCCGGCGTCGGCCCAGTGACGCACAGCCTTGCTTGACCCGTAAACCGGGCAGCGCTTAACTCTGGCCCAACCCATGCTGGCTCGACTCATACAAGCAGGCTCGACGCGCGTTTCGAAGGCGTTGATTCTCTGGCTGGCTTCGACGGCCTGCGCCTGTTCGTCGGGCGGCAGCTACGTCTGGGTGCAGGAACTGCAGCAGCCGCCGCCGCAGGCGGCGACGCCTTACGTGATCGCTCCCGGCGATGTTCTCGATATTCGCGTCTACGAGGACGAGCGCGCTTCGGCGCGCACGCGCGTACGCCGTGACGGCCGCGTGACGCTCGGTCTGATCGGCGACGTCGAGGCGGCCGGACGCACGCCCGAGCGGCTCACGCAGGAGATCGCCGCGCACCTCGCGCGCTTCATTCAGAAGCCCAGCGTGCGCGTAAGCGTGGAGGAAGCCCACCCCACGCTGGTGACGGTGGTCGGCGAAGTGGCCAACCCGGGCGTCTTCACGCTGACGCCCGGCTCCGGTGTGCTCCAAGCGCTCGCCAGCGCGGGCGGGCTCACCGAGTTTGCCGACGAGGATCGCATCTACGTAGTTCGCAAGGAGCCGTCGCTCCGGATCCGCTTCACCTATGACGCGCTGACTCGGAACGACGCGCGGGCGATCGGCTTCGTGCTAGCGGACGGCGACGTCGTCACCATCGAGTAAGTGGCCGAGAGGTGCATGCCGTCGTCGCACTACCGCTGATCGCGGCCGCGTACTCCGCGACGTTCGGCGCGCGGACGGAGCTCAGATTGCGCGAGCCGGGGGACGTCACGGCGAGCGGCGAAGTGGTGGAGCAGTCGCTCGATTCCGACAACGCGGGGGAAGCGCGGTTGCTCGCGAATTTCAAGGCGTTCGAGCTCGGGCTCGGGTATCTGCCGCGGCTCACGTTCCGCAACCTGGCCGACGAACCCGAACGGGATCTGCTCCACGGCGGCGAGCTCGCCGCGACCTTTCGTTTTCGGCGGCTCACGCTTTCTTTGCGGGAGGTGGCGTCCTACGGCGAGCGCAGCTTTTCTCCGCTCGTCGTGACGGGCGCCGGCGCCGCTCCCGGCGCGGCGACGCCCGAGACCTCCGCCGTGGCGCCGTCGCAGGTCGCGCTCGACGGGTCGGTATCGTACGTATCGAGCGACACGACGCTCTCGGTCGCCGCCGTGCTCACGCGACGCTCGACGCTCAGCTTCTCGAGCTCGTACTTCGTGGGCGGCGGCATCGACGAGTCGGACCGCGCCCTGTTTCCGTTCACGACGGGAGTGCGCGGCACCGTCGCTTTCGAGCGGCGCGCCACGCGCATCGACACGCTGGTCTCGAGCGTCGATGCGCTCGCTCAACGCGCGGAAGGCCCGGGCACGACGGTCCGCACGCGCACGGTCGCCGCGTCGGAAGGCTGGAGACGAAGCTGGTCGCGGTCGACGGACACCGACGTCCGGGCCGGGGCCGGCCTGACGTCGTCGTCCGAAGCCGAAGAGAACCCGACGTTTTTCCCGAGCGCGAGCGCCGCCCTGATTCATCGCATCGTCACCGGGCCGCGCCACGGAAGGCTCGAGCTCACGGCGAGCGCCAGCGTCGACAATGTCGTGGATCAGCTGAGCGGCCGAGCCGACACGCGCGCTCAGGTCGCGGCGCGCGCGCTGTGGACGCTCGAGCCTCTGTCCTTCTACGCCGAGGGAAGCCGCGCCGAGTCGATCGGCGATTCCGACGCCGGGCTCAGCCTCACTTCGGCCGCCGCCGGCATGCGCGCGCAGCTTTCGCGCCACTTCGCCACGGAGTTCGGCCTGCGTCTCGTCGATCAAGATCTCGGCGACCAGGCCTTGGCGCAAGATCTCGCGGTGACGGGCTTCGCCTGGGCCATCTTCGCGGCGCTCGAGTACCGCGGCGACCCCATTCCCCTCGACTAGCGGGGCTTGTGCCCAGCCCAACTTCCGCATGCTCGAGGTTCTTGTCACCACCGTGTACTTTAGCCACAACGGGTTTT
>DASWGX010000436.1:0-1601 GCA_036393455.1 Polyangiaceae bacterium | reverse complement strand
GTGCTGGCTCGCGGCGCCAGCGCCGCGAGCCGGTGGCTCGGCGACTCCGCGCTCGGTCCGATGAAATCGTTGCTCGCGCCGGCGGCCGGACTGGCCCAGAGCTTCGCCGAGCAGCAGCGTCGCGTCGGCAACGTGCTTCAGGTGTTCGTGCCGTTCACGGCCGAGTACGACTACGTCTTCCGCTGCGACGCCACGCGCGCGGCGTTTTCGCGTCTCGGCGAGGCCGACCGCGCGAGAATCGGCTGGTACCCGGAACGCATCGACTGGCGCAGGTGGTTCTTGGAGGTCCATGTGCCGGGGCTCGAAAAGTGGGTGTTCCCGAGCATCGAAGAGCGCGTGCAGCGGCGCGTGCGCGCTCCGCAGCGGCACGAAACGCTACCGGCCCTCCTCGAGGAGATGGCCGAAAGGTTCGATCTCGCGGTGGCGCTCCAGCGCACGGAACGGGATGGGCTCAGTCGCATCACCTTTCGAGACTGGCAAGAGCTCGCTCTCGCGACCGCGGCGCGGCTTTCGGCGCACGGCGTTGCTCCGGGGGACCGCGTGCTGCTCGCGGGCGCCAACCACCCCGCCTGGCCGGTGGCCTTTTTCGGCATCCTGTTCGCCGGCGCAACGGTGGTGCCGGTCGACGTGGCGGTGCGGCCCGAGATCGCGGAAAACCTGCAGCGTGCCTCCGGGGCGCGCTGTTTCATCGCGGACGGTCCGGTCGCAGAACGACTGCGCAGCGCGGTGCCCGAAGACATCGTGTGGCTCGACCTCCATGCGCAACTCGAACCCGGGCCGAAGGCGACGCCGCACCCCGTCGAGCCCGACGCGCTGGCCGCCCTTTTCTACACCAGCGGGACGACGGGCACGCCCAAGGGCGTCATGTTGTCGCACGCCAACCTGACGGCGCTCGTGGCGTCGCTGGCGCCGTTGTTCCCGCTTGGCAAAAACGACCGCGTGCTCAGCGTCTTGCCGTTGCACCACACCTTCGAGCTCACCTGCGGGATGCTGCTCCCGCTTTCACGCGGAGCGCGCATCGTTTACCTCGACGATCTCAGCGCCGAGCGCTTGGAGCATGGCCTGAAGGCCGGGCGCATCACGGGAATCGTCGCCGTTCCGGCGCTCTGGGAGTCGCTCGAACGGCGCATCCTTTCGCGCGTGGCCGAGCGCGGTCCCGTCGCGGTCCGCTTGTTCGATGTCGCGCTGGAGCTGAACCGGGTTCTCGGCAAGACGTTCGGAGTGGACGCCGGCAAGCTACTCTTCGGAACCGTGCACCGGGGGCTCGGCGGGCACTTGCGCTACATCGTGAGCGGCGGCGCCGCGCTCTCGGAGCGCACGCACCAGGTGTTCGCGGGGCTCGGCCTGCACCTTTCCGAAGGTTACGGTTTGACCGAAGCTTCGCCGGTGTTGAGCGTCGCCGAGGGACGTCCGGGCGCGCGTGCGGGCAACGTGGGGCGCGCGGTGCCCGGCGTCGAACTTCGCATCGCGGACCCGAACTCCGAAGGGATCGGCGAGGTCGTCGCCCGTGGCCCCAACGTGATGCTCGGCTATGTGGATGACGAAGACGCCACCCGTCGCGTGATCGACGAAGACGGCTGGCTGCATACGGGCGACCTCGG
>DASWGX010000435.1:0-6053 GCA_036393455.1 Polyangiaceae bacterium | reverse complement strand
CCGTCCGGGGCGCGTGCTCAGGGTGGTGTTGATCGGGCTCTTTGCGATCTGGCTCGTGTTCGCCGTCGCATTGAACTGGGGTGACGCTTCCGAAGAGGCGTTTCTGATCCTGTGCGGCAACACCGAGCGCGTCTTCGCAGGAGAAGTGTGGCGGCTCTTTACCGCTCCGCTCATGCACGTGCCGTCCGGAACCATCGGGCACATCTTGACCGCCATGCTCGGGCTCTACTTTTTGGCGCCGTCGCTGGAAGAGGCCTGGGGCTCGAAGCGCTTCGCCTATTTCCTCTTCTGGTCGGGCGTTCTCGGTTACGCGACGCAGGTGCTCGTGACGCTGATCGTCCCCGCACCGTTCGCGGCAAAGCTCGTGGGAACCTACTGGTTCGGCGCGATTCCAGTGATCGAGGCCGTGGCCATCGCGTGGGCGCTCAGCTTTCGGGGTCAGGTCGTACGCTTGATGTTCGTGCTGCCGGTGAGCTCGCGCGGCCTCATCATTTTCGTGGTCGCCGTGAGCCTGATGTACTTGTTCGCGGGCGCGCAGACACCCGCCGGGCTCGTAGCGCCTTTCGGGGGCATGCTCTGGGGTTGGCTGCTCGGCGGCAGCACTCCGTCGCCGATGCGCCGCGGCTGGCTACAACTTCGTCTCGGCTTGCTCGAAGCCGAGGCACGCCGAGATCGTCGCGAACGTCGCGGGCGCGCCAAGCGGTCCGGCTTTCGCGTCATCGACGGCGAAGCCCGTCCTCCCGACCCGGAGCGAGACCGTCCTCCGGGAGGAAAGCGCGGAAACGGAGGCGGTTGGCTCAATTGAGAGCGGGACCGCCCACGGGTGTACCCCGGCGCGCGCGACCAGCTCAGCCTTCCGGAGGCGTTGCGAACGAAACCAGCGCCAAATCGGTCGCCGCCAGCAGCTCCGCGTTGAGGCTTACCCGGAGGCGTCGGCCCTGAAGGTGCCGGGAGCGCTCGGCAGTGACGACGAAGAGACGCTTGGGGGGCTCGAGCTCCAGGCCTATCCCTAGCGGACAATGGCCTTCCGTGATGAGACGATCGGCCTCTTCCGCGCTGACAGACCAGACCTGCTCCGCGTCCACGAGTGCTCGCCTCAGACGAAACCATGTCCCCTTGGCGTGCCCGCGCTGCCGGTATTCCCATCCCAGAATCAGCCCGCGCTCGTGGATCTTGCGCACCCGCGCGTGAAGAGCGGTTCTCATCGCTCGAGCTCGACTTGCTCGAGGCGTTCCAGCAGGCGCGCCACCAAGGCTCGGTGCGGCTGCGGGTCCGGCATCCCGGCCCGCGGCTCGAGCAGCGAGAGAAGTGTCAGGTTCGAGCGTGCGAGATATCGGAGGTCGGGGGGAAGGTTCACATACCCCCGCTCGATCTCGTCGAGATCTCCTGGCTTACTGACCAGCAATAGTGCGAGAACCACCAGCAGGTCTCGGTCCCCCTTTTCGCCACTACGGTCGGTAACCAGCTTCTCGAGCACGAGTCCCGAAGGGCGCGGCACCGGAATCGCAAGTCCATCGACCCGGACCGGCTCACCGGCACCGAGCAGCGAGAGATGAGCGAAGACGAGCAGCGGAAGCTCGCCGTGCTCGAGCACATACGTTTCGCCTGGGCGATCGCGATCCACACCGACGAAGTTGACCTCGATGAGATCAGGGCGCTTGGGCAGCCAGACTGAGGGCTCGTCCTTCGCCGGTTCGAGATCGCGGATTTCGCGCAAGCGCAGGCTTACGGCCGCGTGCGTCGCCACCGGCACGGCGATATCCACATCCTGAGAAACCACGAGAGTTGCTGCGGCGGCCGGCTCGAGCAAGTCGGGAACCAGCGAACCGACAACCAGCACGCCCGGCTCCGCCAGTACCGGCTGTATCGCGCGCAGCGTCGCCAGCAACTTGGACCGAAAGCTCACCGTGTCGAGCATACCGGCCGAGCCCCCGTGCGCAAGTACGGGCGACGCGGGGCATCTCAGGCAGCGGTGCGCGCAGACATGTCGTGAGTATCGAGCTTGCTCGGATCGGCGAACCCTTCCCCTCCGGGAACCCCGCCGAACGACCGCTCGTGGGTGCCCGGAGCGGCTGCGTCTCCCCGCCCGGGCCCGTGCGTGCTAGTTCCGCCGCATGAAAACCCTGCTCGGCCCGGACGAAGTCGCTCGCGGGCTCAGGCGCGTGGCCGGCGAAATCGTCGAACGGCATCGCGGCCTCGATCGGGTTGCCGTCATCGGCATTCGGCGCGGCGGTATTCCCGTTGCCAAGCAGCTGATCAAGTGGTTGACGGAGCTCGAGGGGAGGCCCATCCCTTTCGGCTCCGTCGACATCACGCTCTATCGCGACGACGCCGCGACGGCCCTGGCAAACCCGCGCATCGGCCCGAGCGACGTTCCGATGCAGGTCGCGGGCGCCAGCATCGTCCTCGTGGACGACGTGCTCTTCACCGGCCGCACGGTGCGCGCCGCGCTCGACGCCCTGCTCGACTACGGGCGGCCGCGCACGATCGAGCTCGCGTGTCTGGTCGATCGGGGCGGGCGCGAGCTGCCGATCCAGGCCGACTACGTGGTGCGGCGCGCGGATATTGCCCCTCACGAGCGCGTCGATGTCGTCGGCACCGAGCAGGAGCTCTGCGCCGTGGTGCAACCGACGGACGCGCCCACGTTACCGCCCGCGGAGCTCCGATGAGACGGCTGCGCCATCTGCTCGACATCCGGTCGCTCGACCCCGCGGACGCGCTTTCGATACTGGAAACCGCGGAGGCATTCGCCGAGGTCGGCCGGCGACCGGTGCGCAAAGTCCCGACCCTGCGCGGCAAGACGGTGGTGAATCTGTTCTTCGAGCCGTCCACGCGTACGCGTTCGTCCTTCGAGCTCGCGGGCAAGCGGCTGAGCGCCGACGTCGTGAACGTCAGCGTTCAGAGCTCGAGCACGACCAAGGGCGAGACGCTTCGGGATACGGTGCAGACGCTCGACTCGATGCACGCCGACGTCATCGTGATCCGGCACTCGGCGTCCGGGGCCGCGCACTACATGGCCGGGCGGGTGCAAGGCGCCGTCGTCAACGCCGGCGACGGCATGCACGAGCACCCCACCCAGGCGCTCCTGGACGCGTTCACGATTCGCCTCCACCGGGGCAAGAACCTCGAGGGCCTCGTGGTCGCGGTGTGCGGAGACATCGCCCATAGCCGCGTCGCCCGCAGCAACGCCATCTTGCTCAAGCGGCTCGGCTGCGACGTGCGCTTGGCCGGCCCGCGCACGCTTTTGCCCTCGCCGGAAGATGCGCTCGACTGTCCCGTCTTCGACCGTCTGGAGCCCGCGCTCGAGGGGGCGGACGTCGCCATGATGTTGCGCATCCAGACGGAGCGGCTCGGCGGCACGCTCTTTCCGACGCTGCGCGAGTACGCGCAAGTATTCGGCCTCAATCAGGCCCGCTTGCGCGCCGCCAAACCCGATTGCCTGGTGATGCACCCCGGCCCGATCAACCGCGGCGTGGAAATCGCTGACGACGTCGCCGACGGCCCGCACAGCATCGTGCTCGACCAGGTCGAATCCGGCGTCGCCGTTCGGATGGCGGTACTCTACCTCTGCGCGGGCGATGGCTCGCCGCCTCAGGCCGAAGCCTGACGTTTATAGATCGATCTGCACCGGCTCGGGCAACGAGTCGCCGAGGAAGCGCGCCGCCACGCCGTGAAAGCTCGAGGGACGGTCGGTCACGAGAATCGTGAGACGCGGCGCTTCGGGCGGCGCGTCCGCGGCGGACACCCTACCCTCTCTCAGCAGCTCGCTCACGAGCGCTGCGGTCGCCTGCGCGCTGTCGACGACGGGCAGCGCGACGCCGGCGAGCTCTTCGGCCTGAGCCGCGATCAGTGGGCGCAACAACGGGTAGTGCGTGCAACCGAGCAGCACGACCGATACCGAGGCGTCGATCAGCGGCCGCAAGTAGCTCTGGACCACGAGCCTCGCCACTTCGCCATCGAGCCAGCCTTCCTCGACCAGCGGCACCAGGAGCGGAGCCGCTTGACCCACGACTTCCCAGCGCGTGGAAAGCTGCGCGACCGCACGCGGATAGGCGCCTGACGCGATCGTTCCGGCCGTGCCGAGCACGCCAATCCGCGGCGCCTCGCGCCGCGCGGCCCGGCCGGCCTCGCCCGCGCCGACCGCCGCGCGCGCTCCCGGCTCGATCACGCCGATGACCGGAAGGTCGAGCTCGGCGCGCAGCATCTCGACCGCGACGGCGCTCGCGGTGTTGCATGCAATGACGAGGGCTTTGACGTCGTGCCGCAGCAAGACCGCGGCGCACCCGCGCGCATAGCGGAGCACGGTCTCCGGCGAGCGCGTTCCGTAGGGCACGCGCGCCGTATCGCCCAGGTACACGATGCGTTCGTTGGGCAGCGCATGGAAAAGCTCACGCACCACGGTCAGCCCCCCGAGCCCCGAATCGAACACGCCGAGGGGCGAACGCGCGCCCGGCACTAGACGTCCTCGATGCGAATGAAGCGCGGGCGGCGCCGCAGAAAGCCGTGCGCCGAAATGCCGTCGAGCGCCATGAGGACACTGCCTTCGAGCGCGGTGTGCGTGATGATCACGACCGGCACGGGAGCTTCATCGCCGAGCGCTTGGCGCTCTTGCACCATCTGCTCGATGCTGACGCCTTGCTTGCCGAGCTCGCTCGCCAAGACACCCAACACGCCCGGACTGTCGCTCACCTCGAACCGCAAGTAATACCGGGAGGAAAGCTCGGCCATCGGCCGCAGGGGCCGATGGCTGAGACGGATTCCCCGCGTTGCCAGGCCCGCTTCGCCTTCGAGGCGCGAGCGCGCGACGTCGACGATGTCCGCGACGACACTGACGGCCGTCGGCATGTCGCCCGCACCGCGGCCGACCAATAGGCAGGGGCCGAGCGCGCGGCCGTCGATGTAGACGCCGTTCAGGACGTTGTCGATGTTGGCGAGCACGCTGTGCTTGGGGATCAGCGTCGGGTGCACGCGAAGCTCGATGCCGTCGCCGAAGTCGCGCCCGATGGCGAGATGCTTGATCGTGAAACCGAAGCGATCGGCGAAGCGAAAGTCAATCTCGTCGATGGCCCGAATGCCCTCTACCGGCACGTCTTCCGCGTTCACGCGCGCGCCGAAGGCCAGCATGCTGGTGACTACCAACTTCTGCGCGGCGTCGTGGCCGTCCACGTCGAGGCTCGGATCGGCCTCCGCGTAACCGAGCCGCTGCGCCTCCGCGAGCGCCGCATCGAAACTCAGAGATGCCGTGCGCATGCGAGTCAGAACGTAGTTGCAGGTGCCGTTGAGAATGGCGTGCAGCGAGTTGACGGCGTCGCTGGCGAGCGCCTCGCGCATGGTGCGGATCACCGGTATTCCCCCTCCCACCGAGGCCTCGAACGCGAGATCGACGCCGTGCGCGATGGCCCTTTCTATCAGGTCCGCTCCGTGACGGGCGATCAAGAGCTTGTTCGCGGACACGACGCCCTTGCCGGCGTCGATGGCGCGCTCGACATACTCCCGGGCCGGGCGTTCGCCGCCCATGACCTCGACGACCAAGTCCAGCGACGGATCCGAGAAGACGCGGTCGGGCTCCGTGGTGAGCCATTCGCGCCGGCACTCGCTGACGCGCTCCTTTACCGGATCGCGCACCAACACGTGGGCGACGTCGAGCGGCGCGCCGATGCGCGCGGCCAGCCGCTCGCGATTCTCGGACAGGAGCCTGAGCACGCCACCGCCGACGGTCCCGCAACCCAGGAGCGCGATACGCACGGACTCTCGCGTGGCTTCGCGTTTCGGCTCACTCACGGCGGTCTCCGAGCATCGCGGAGCGAACGGTCCTCCGTCTCGTGCGCCGGGTCAAGCGCCTCGCAGAGCTCGCGTCGAGCCCGGCACTGCGACATGCTCTGTCTTTCCCACGAGCGCCCGTCAACCGCGAGTCCCGTCGGCGCCCAGCGGGCGCCCGGCGGAGGGTACCACGTCGAACAGCGACTCGAGCCAGTCGAGCCGCGGCCGGATGCGGGCAAACAGGCTGCGACGCGGCGCGCTCTGCATCTCGCCGCGCCAGCTCCGGAGGCGCG
>DASWGX010000434.1:0-16243 GCA_036393455.1 Polyangiaceae bacterium | reverse complement strand
ACGCAGAGCCCGCGCGGGGCCGTGCGCTCCGCGGCGTCGCCTGGCGACCTCGAGACTTCCGCGGCCGCCCACGCCGGCCGAACAGCCTGACCGGATTGCCAGCCTGACCGGATACAGCCTGACCGGATAGAGGCCGAGCGGAATCCAGCAGCCCGCCCGGGAAACGGCGGGTTGCGGCGCGAACAACCCCGGAGCTACCGTCTCCGATGGGCCCTAGATCGATTCTCGGGCCGGTGCGTCCTATGCCACTGGTTTCATGGCGCTTCAACCGCCCGGTTTGCGTGGGCTCCGGACCCGCGTGTCGGCTGCGCGGCCCTTTCTGAGCCATGGCCGGACTGCGCGAAGAGGTCGCGGATGAATCGTTGATGGTGTCGTACCAGCGCGGCAACCGGGAAGCCTTCGCCCTTCTGGTGCGGCGCTACGAAAGACCCATCTACAACTTCGCCCTGAGACAGCTCAAGGATGCCGCCGCGGCCGAAGACGCGACCCAGGAGGTCTTCCTCCGCGTGGTGCAGAACGCCACGGAGTTCAAGCACGAGGCGCGCTTTACGACATGGCTCTACGCGATTGCGCGAAATCTCTGCATCGACCAACTCAGAAAATCGAAACACCGGCGTCATCCGTCTCTGAACCAACCGCGCAATCTCGCGAACGCCGACGGTCCGACCATGCTGGAGACCATGCCCACGAACAGTCCGGAAGCGGACGCCGAACGCGCTCTGACTTCGAGCCACGTCGCGCGCACCGTGGTGACGGCGGTGGAAGGGCTGCCGGACGATCAGCGCGAGGTGTTCCTGCTACGGCAGCTCGCCGGGCTCCCGTTCAAGGACGTCGCGGAGATCGTCGGCGTCGGGGAGAACACCGTGAAGAGCAGAATGCGCTACGCGCTGGAGCGGTTGCAGCAGGCCTTGAGCGAGTTCGAGGAATACGCGCGTGCTCTCAAGTGAGGCAAGCTAAGTGGACTGTGAGAAGTTCGACCGGATAGCGCTCGACCTGCTCTACGAAGAGCTGGACGAGCTCACCGCCGCCGCCGCCGGGCGGCACCTCGAGCACTGCGCTCGCTGCCGGAGCATCGACTCCCGGCAGCGCGCCACCCGGGAAATCGGCGTGTTGCCCTTGGTGCCGGCACCGGCCGGACTGACCGCGCGCATTCTCGAGGCCGAGCGGCAAGCGCAGGAGCGGCGCTCGGTCCGCCAGCGTTTCGGCCACGTGATTTCGGTGGCCGCGGGCTACGCGATGCGCCCGCAGCTGGCCATGGCAGCGCTTCTGCTGCTGATGGTCGGCACGAGTCTGGTTCTGTTGCGTGCGCGTCCCGGCGAACGCGAAGCAGTGCAAGTCACCGAGCGCGGCGTGCCCGAAAGCGAGAGCGAACCCACGGCCCTGGAGCTGAAGCCCGAAGCGCTCACTCCCACCCCGCGTGCGGCAGCCAAAGCTCCGGCGATCGCGAGCGAACTTCTGGCCACGGAAACTGCCGAGTCCGAGCGAGCCGACGCTCCCCCCGAAGGCCCCGCCGCTGCGGCGCTGAAGGGCCGCGCTCGCACCACCGCGGGTGCGGGCCTTGCCGGCAAAGCCGCCGGCGCGGGCAGCGACTACGACGACGCCATGGCCGCCTATCGACGCGGCCACTACGCGGAGGCAGAAACTCGCTTCGATGCCGTGGCCGCGGCCGGAGGAGAGCAATCCGCCTCCGCGTCCCTGTTGGCGGCGCAGGCCGCGCGCAACGCCAGCGGCTGCGCCACGGCGGCGTCCCGCTTCGACCGCGTGTACGCGCGCTATCCCGACACCGGGATCGGCCACGAGGCGGCGTGGCAGGCCGCAACCTGCTACCGCGGCCTCGGGCAAACGGAGCGCGCCAAGCAGAGCTATCGCGCGTTGCTCGACGTGCCGGGCTACGAGGAGCGCGCCGCTCGCGCCCTCCGCGATCTGGAGCCGAGCGCCGCGGCGGCACCGGCGACACGCGCCGCCCCAGCGACCGCACCCGCGAAGCCGAGCCCGGCGTCGCCCGGTGCGGCGACGCCCCCTGCCGCCGATTAGCCTCCCGGACGCCGCGCCACGCCGGCCAGCTCCGGACGACGCGCGCGGCGGTCAGTTCGCCGCGTCGCGCACGTACGCGATCGTGTGGATCAGATCGACGAGCCGCTCGCGCTCTTCCGGCAACAAGTTGACGAAGCGGACGCCCATGCCAGGGTTCGGGTTCTCCGACAGCATGCGGACCGGGTTGACCCATTGAACCTGCCCCTTCAAAACGAAGGGTTCGCTACTCTGCGCCGGTGAAAAGCGAAGGGTTAGCCGAGTGCCGACTTCGAGCGGCTCGAGGGTAGAGACGAAGATGCCGAGCTGAGAGATGTTGGTGATGCTCGCGTAGAGAAACGTATCCCCCGTCTCGCAATCGATCGACCACGTCACCTCGACGCGTTCGGACCGGCGCCGTTCTGAAGGCGGCACGCTGTCCAGCTCGGGCGGCTTGCTCACCCTGACGCCATTAGCGCCGTTTGTGTCGAGTGTCACGCCATGGGATTTGGCGCACGGCGCCAAGCCAGCGGGCCGGCCGTCCGCCCCCCTGAGCTCGGCGTGCTCAGCGCACCGCGAGCGTCCCGGCAACGATGCGATTGTCGTCGTGAGGCCCCTTGGTGACTTCCAGACGGCGGCTGCCTTTGAACAACCCGAAGAACACGTTGTAGGTGCCCGGGGTAAAGCTCGGGTCGAAAGAGAAGCGGTGCGTGTCGACCAGGTAGTCGCCGGGGCGCCACAGCGAGAACGGGTAGCGATCGCCCAGTGTCGGATGATCGCCGTTGTAACGACGCTGGTAACCGTCAATGTGAATGAAAGTCTCCCAGATCGTGCTGACGCGGCGCCGCACCTCGAAGTAAATGTTGAAATCGTATTCGACGCCCGGGGAAACCTCGTCGACCGGCATGCCGGCGGGCGTGCGAACGTCCCAACCGAGCACGGCGAGCTCCTCGCCCAGCTCCACGTCGAGCGGCCGTCCCGGCTCGGGGCGTTGGCTCGAAACCCGCGTTGTCAGCGGATTTTCGTTTCGTTCACCCGGCTCGAGGCGATTCGAAACGAGCACGATGTCGCTCGAATGCGCATCGAGCACGGGCAGATTGGCGGGCGGAACGCTCTTGCCTCGGTAAAGGGAGTTGAGCCGCGCGAGATCGCTCTCGCGCACCAAGAGCCAGCGTCGCCCCTCGCCCCGGCTCAGCCAGTCGAAAGCGTTCGGCACACCCTGGAACGAAGCCACGCCCGGCCCCGCGTAATAGCTGGCGGCGCTCGCTCCGATGCCGAGAGTGCCGAGCGGCTCCGCTTCCTCTGCGTGCGTGGAGTAGGCCGTGAAGACTTGCTTCGGTGACCAGCGCGAGCTCAGCCGAGGATAGTACCAGAGGCTCAAGAAGACCCCGAACCCGGCGAGCGACAGCAATGCTCCCGTTGCCCGCCTCGGCCGGAGCACGTCGTAGAACCGACCGCTCGCTCCTTCGTACAGGAGGCGAAAGGCGTCGCGCACGAACAGCACGAGCGGAGGCCCGAGCAGAACCAAAAGCGGCAGTGCGAACCACGCGACGCCGACGAGCCGGCGCGGAAGCGCGCCGAGGCTTTCGATTGACGGTATCTGGAGGAGGCGATCACTGACCCAAAGCACGAGCCGCAAAACGATGAGCGCGGCCTCCACCACGATCAACGAAAACCACAGGTTGCCGTCGAGCTCCGTGCGCAAGCTTCGGAACCAACCGGCGTACTCGCTCTTCTGGAAGCGCGCGGCGCCCCGCGACGGCTCCGCGAAGGAAAACAGGAACACGCCGAAACACAGCGCGGCGGTGCCGAGCAGCAGGCGCTCGGAAACATCGCTGAAGCCGGTCGGGAAGGCGACGTCGGGGACAGCGAACGGCGCAAGCGCGCTCTCCGGAAGCTCGACGTAGTCGAGGCAGACGAGAACCGCGAGCGCGCACACGCCAAAAGCGACGACCAGTGACGCGCGGCCCCCGAGATCGATGTCGGCGATCATGAGCGCCACGGCGGCCGCGCCGGCGAACACCGGAACGAACGGCACCGTCCCGACCGCCGGCGCCATCAAACCGAGCCAGAGCGCGCCCACGGAAACGATGGCAATCAGGAACGCGCGCAGCACCTGCTCGGCTCCGAGCCGCGCCTTTGCGGCACCAGGCAAGAGGAGCGCCGCAAAGGCGAAGGGAAGCACGGCGGAGTACGGCAGCAGGGAGTGGCCGACGTGCTTGATGACCGAGTCATGCGTCGGCAGCTCGGCCGTGGGCTCGATGCGCGTGCCCATCCAGCGCGAGTACTCGACGCCGGTGTCGAGCCCGCGAGCTAGAAGCCAAAAACCGATCGCGGCGGTCGCGGCCCCCACGGCGAGCGCCAGAGCGCCGAGCAGCGACGCGGCGCGCCCGTGTTCGGGTCTGAGACCCGACGACCAGCGGAGTACGAGCCAGGTGAGGCCCACGGCGAGCAGCGGCAACGAGACGCCCAGCAGAAGCCCGCGCGAAAGCAGTCCGCCCGCGAGCCCGGCGACCCCCACCACCAACGCGATGACGCGCCCCGCGCTTCCCAGCGGACGGGGAGCGACGCCTCCCCACGCCGCGAGCAGGAGCCCGCACGCCGCCACCGCCGAGCACGCCATCGCAACGATGTCTCCGAGCATCGTCCGCGCCTGCAGGAAGTAGACCGGTGTCGTGGCCAAGGCGACCGCTGAGAACGCCGCCGCCTCGCGATTGGCAAGGACGCGCAGGAGCGCGTACGTCGCTGCGACTCCGACGAGCGCCCAGAGCGCGAGCGGCAGCCGTCCCGCCCAGTCGTGAAGGCCGAACAGCTTGAAGCCCACGGCGATCGACGTGAAAGGAAGCTCCCCTTGGGGAAGCTCGCGCAAAATCGGTACCCTGTTGTCGCCGTCCGGCAGCGCCAGATCGACGGCGCCGAAAAGGTTCAAGGCGATGCGCCGGCCGAGCTCCGCGACCTCGAGCTCGTGGGGTTCCGCGATGCCGACGCTGCTGAGCGGGACGAGCAGATTGAGAGCCACCGCGCCGAGAGCCAAGAAGACGAGGCCCGAACGGTGCCGAGAAGGCTCAAAAAAACGCGGCGCCGCGGCGCCGCGACCCTCCGGTCGAGCCGGCGCGAGATCGGTCCGGGCGCCGGCGGTTTCAGCAGCCGTCGCGCTGGGCGGCGCATTCGTCATCCAGGCGGCTTGCTAGCCAATGCGTTCCGTGGTTGCAACCGAGTCCCCCCGCCAGCGCGGGAGGCAACCATTTCCCATGCGCTTCGGAAGAGTCGCGATCATCGGCAGGACCAACGTCGGAAAGTCCACGTTTCTCAACGCGGCTCTGGGCGAGCCGCTCAGCATCGTCTCACCGCGGCCGCAGACGACGCGCGACACCGTGCTCGGCGTAGTCCACCGGCCCGACGCGCAGCTCGCCTTCGTCGATACGCCCGGTGTCCACCAGCCCAAGACGGAGCTCGGGCGGCGCATGAACTCTGCAACGCTCGGCGTGGCACGTGACGCCGACGCGTGGCTCTTCATGACGTCCGCGCCCGAACGCAAGAGGCCGCGCGGAACCGGATTGCAGAGTCCCGTTCCGAGCGTGCATCCCGAGGACGCCGAGCTCCTCGGGCGATTGCCTGCGAACGTGCCAGCGGTGCTCGCTTTCAATAAGGTGGACCTGATCCGCGACAAGCAGACCTTGCTTCCGCTGCTTTCCGCCTACGAGCAGCGCCGACCCTTTGCGGCGCTGGTCCCGCTGAGCTCTCTTCTCGCCGACGGCGTCGACCGCGTGCTCGACGAGCTCGTAGCGCTGTTGCCCGAGGGCGAGCCGGAGTACCCGGAGGATACGCTGACGGATCGCTCGCTGGACTTTTTCGTGCGCGAGTACGTGCGCGAGCAGGTCTTTCTCCAAACCGAAAAGGAGGTGCCGTACGCCGTCGCGGTTTCGCTGGACGAGCTCAGCGAGCTTGGCGATATCATCGTCGCCAAGGCGACCATCCACGTCGAAAAGGCCGGCCAGCGCGGCATCCTCGTCGGTCGCGCCGGCGCGACGATTCGCAGCATCGGCAGCGAAGCGCGGCGCCGCATCGCGACGCTGACCCAAAAACGCGTGCACCTCGAGCTCTTCGTCCGCGTCACCGGCCGCTGGAAAGACGCACCCCGCAAGCTCTCGGAGCTCGGGTACGAAGACGCCGAAGCGGCAGCGCTGCGCCGTGCGACGAGGCTCGATTGAAGCCGCTCGTTGCCCTGGTGGGACGCCCCAACGTCGGCAAGAGCACGCTGTTCAACCGCCTGGTCGGACGAAACCTCGCTATCGTTCACGACACGCCGGGCGTCACGCGGGACCGGCATTACGCCGACGCCGACCTGCTCGGGCGCGCCGTCACGGTCATCGATACGGGCGGCTTCGATGCGGCGCCCGACGACGCTCTCGGCTCACGCGTCGCCGCGCAGGCCGAAGCCGCGATCGAAGAGGCGGACGTCATCGTGTGCGTGCTCGACGGCCGAGCGCCGCCGCTCGCGTCGGATGCTGCCGTGGTGGAGCTCTTGCGGCGGAGCGGCAAGCGGACCCTGTTCGTCGCGAACAAGATCGATGCGCGCGAGCACGGAGCGATCGCGTCGGAGCTCTACGCCCTGGGCATGGATGCACTGATCCCGGTCTCCGCACTGCACGGCCTCGGCACCGCCCAGCTCCTGAGCGCGCTCGCGGAGAGCGTTCCCGTGCCGGCGGAGGAACCGCCGCCGCCCGAATCCGACGTACCGCGCGTAGCCCTGGTGGGCCGGCCGAATGCCGGCAAATCGACGCTCTTCAATCAGCTGGCCGGCGCGGAGAGATCGCTCGTCGACGGCCGGCCCGGCACGACGCGCGACCCGATCGACGCCCTGGTGAACCGTGGCGGCCGGCGCCTGCTGCTCGTCGACACGGCGGGGATCCGCCGACGCACCCGCGTCGAGCAGGGCGTCGAAGCGCTCAGCGTGATGCAGGCGCTACGCGCGATCCCACGAGCGGAAGTCGCCGTGCTGGTCGTCGATGCCGCCGCCGGGGTCACCGAGCAAGACGCTCGATTGCTCGGTCTCTGCAGCGAAAAGCGCCGCGCCGTCGTCGTAGCGCTGAACAAGATGGACTGCGTTCCGCGGGACGAGCAAAAGAGCGCGCTCGAGCGGGCGCAGACCGCGCTCCACTTCGCTCCCTGGGCGCCGCGGCTGCCGCTCTCGGCGAAGAGCGGCAAAGGCGTCGACGCCCTGGTCGCAGCGGTACTCCGCGCTGCAAAACAATTCAGGAAGCGAGTCTCCACCGCGGAGCTCAACCGCTTCTTCGCACGGGTGCTCGAAAGCCACCCGCCGCCGACGCACCGCGGGCGAGCTCCGCGCATCTACTACGTCACGCAGGCGGAGGTAGCTCCGCCCGTGTTCGTCGCGATGACCAACGCCCCTGACCACATTCGGGACAGCTACAAGCGCTTCGTGCAAAATCGCATCCGGGAAGCATTCGCCTTCGACGCCATCCCGGTACGCGTCGAGTACCGCCAGCGCACGCGCCGCTAACTCATACTAACGCAGACCGACCTCGGGCGCCTCCGTTTGCCAGGCCAGGGTCGCGACCCGGTCGAGCGCGGTAATGCCGTGAACGTCGTCCGAGAACGCAGGGATCGTGATGCGCGGCAGCCGGCGCAGCGGACGGCTCTCCGCGCTTCCCAGATAGCCTTGCAGAAGCGTTCGGTCCCGAGCCCCGAGGAGCTCTTGCTGTTCCGCCGCCCGAACGATGCGTTGGGTGAGATCGAGGTCGAGCGAAAGGCCGCGCGCGGCCGCCGCGCGACCGAGCAGAGCGACGTCGAGCTCCGCTCCGAAGGCGGGCTCCACGCGGTTGACGACCAAAGCGTCGGCGGAAAGCTCGCGGGCCTCGAGCC
The DNA here is from genome assembly GCA_036393455.1 of Polyangiaceae bacterium. Lineage (GTDB taxonomy): Bacteria > Myxococcota_A > Polyangia > Polyangiales > Polyangiaceae > DASWGX01. The sequence continues at coordinate 8,347 of DASWGX010000434.1, read as the reverse complement.
GGCGAGCGAAGGCGAGCACCTGATCGAGTGCATAGGCCGCCGGCGACGCGACCAGGACGTACCCGGAGCGCCGCGAAGCGAGCGTGGTGCGGACGCGCTCGGCGCGCGCGCGAAACCCGCCGAACAACTCGTTCAGCGCGGCGACGAACTCCGAGACGCGTTCTATCAGCCCGATACCGGTAATCTGCCCCATGGCGTGGAGCGCGCCGCGGACTCCGCGCGCGACCAGATCGAGGCTCATGCGACCCGAGCTCGAAAGGGCACCGACCAGACCCTTGAGCGCCGGGTTGTCGACGAGCTCGACGAGTCGGTCGGGGGCGTCGAGAAAGTCGAGCGCGTGCGCCGTGGGCGGCGTATCGAGGACGATGGTCTCGTAGCGCGGATCTTGCTCGACGCTGAGCAGCTTCTCCATTGCCATGTAGGCCTGCGTGCCTGCCAGGTGCTCCGAGACGTAGCCGTAGACGTCGTTGCGGAGAATCCTGTCGCGGACTTCGTCGCTCGACGCGTGACGCGCCACGATTTCGTCGAAGGTGCGCTTGGCGTCGACCACCATGACGCTGAGGCCTGCTTTGGCTTGGACGCCGCGCTCGCGCAGCATTTCCACGTCCAAGTCTCGCACACCATCCGCGAGCGCATCGAGGCCCAGGCTGGTGGCGAGCCGCTGTGCCGGATCGATGGTGAGGCACAGAGCCTGCCGGCCAGCCTTGGCCGCGGCCAGGGCGAGCGCCGCCGCGAACGTGGTCTTCCCCACTCCGCCCGCACCGACGCACACGATGACGCGCTTTTCCTCCAGAAGTCGCGCGAGCACCGGTGCGTTCATCGCAAACCCCTCTAGCACGCGACTCGCCGGCTCGGGGAGGCGCGCGCCGAAACCCCGCGACTCGTCGCGGGGCATCCGCTATGCGGCGAACTTGGCCCGAAATCGGCCCGAGCCGCATGGTTTCAGCATGGCTCTGAGCGCGCGCGAAGAACGGCGGCGACGCCGATCGGATGACACCCTGACGGCCCTGACGTTGTGGCTCGAGGGCGCACGGCGGCGAGGCGAGCTCGATTGCCTGGCGCTCTGCGACGAAACCGGGTGTCTCATCGCCGGCGCCGGGGTTCACCGACAGTGCGAAGAGCTTGCCGCCCTCGGCGCAGTTCGCGCGGCGGACCCCGGCACGGACGCGGACGTGCGCGTCGCGCCGGTCGACTTGCGCGGCGTTCGAGCTCTCATTTGCGCGGACGCCGGGGCGAGGCGCGAATCCGCGCACATGCTCTCGGCGATCGCCGCCGGTTGCCGCAGGATCCTTCTTCAGCCGCGATTTGCCACGGCGTGAAGGCTCGCCGCCCCGACGCGGGGTGGCCAAAGCGGCGCGCCGAAGCTAGCGTGTCCGCGTGCCCGGCTTCGTAGATCTACACTGTCACTGGGTGGCCCGCATCGATGACGGCGCTCCCAGCGTCGCGGCGGGGCTCGAGATGCTCGCCGCCCTGTCGCAGCTCGGCTTCGACCGCGTCATCGCAACGCCGCACATGCGGCCCGGGCTTTTCGACAACACTCGCGAAGACCTGGTATCGGCCTACGAAAGCATGTTGCCCGATCTCGCCGGCCGCGCCGGGTTGCCGGAGGTCGGCCTCGCCAGCGAGCACTACTTCGACGACGTCGTATTCCGGCGCATCCTCGACGGGCAGGCCGTGCCATACCCGGAAAACCACGCGATCTTGCTCGAGTTCTATGAGGTCGGCTTCCCCATCACCGTCGAGCAGCGGTTGTCCGACCTGCTGGGGCGCCGCATGTTGCCCGTGATCGCTCACCCGGAGCGTTACCACGCGTTATGGAAGGACGCGGCCCCCTTCGAGCGCATCGTGGACATGGGGTGCGCGGCCCTCCTCGACGTTGCGGTGTTCGCGGGCAAGTATGGCAAACAGCCGAGGCGCTGCGCCGAGCAGCTGCTCGAGCGCGGCCTCTACCACGCGGCCTGCAGCGACGCGCACCGTCCGGAAGACGTACGCGCCGTCGCCCAAGGAATGAAATGGGTCGAGCGGCACTACGGCCGCGACACACTCGACTACTTGTTCCGCGAAGGGCCCCTGGCGCTCCTCGACGGGCGCCTGCCCGATTGACCCTTCGCGCTCCCGCCGTGAACGCTCCCCACCTCGTCGCTACGCCCGCGCGGCCAAGCACGGCTCCTCGCGAGCGTGATGCCCCGCTTCCTCGGGAAGCCCGGATATTTGGCCCGTGTACGAAACAATTGCTAGTTCGCGACGGTGGCGCGACGTCGGACGACCCTGTGGCTCTCGCTCTTGGCCCTGGGCGGTGCGTGCGCCGGCTTGCTCGACGCGGGTCCGGCCAGCGCGCGCGTCGATGCGGATTCTCCCTACACGAAGGCTCAGACCTTCAGCGGCGCGCTGCGCTACGTCCGCATCGACCTCGGCTTCTCGGTCGTGGAGCAGGACGCTCGCACGGCCTACGTCATCTTCGAGTACCAGCCCTCCGGACAGCGGGATCGGTCCTCTACGGGCACGATAGAGGTCGTAGATACGTCGAGCGGCGTGAAGGTCTACGTGCGGCTGCCGAAGATGCCCGAGTACCACGAGCGCGTGCTGCGCGACGGCTTGATGCGGAAGCTGCGCGAGGAATATGGCGTGCCCGCGCCGCGCGAAAGACCCAAGCCGAGCCCCGACGCGGGCGACGCCGGCCGCGACTGACGCGAAGGTCCCCGGCGTCACCGCGGGCGCACCGCCCGGAGCCGGCCACGATCGGCGGCGCCCTCCGCGGCGATTGGCAAACGCGCGATCGAGCGATAGGACCGTAGCTCGGATGAGTGCGCCGGTTTCCCCCCTGCCCGAAAGCGTTGGTCGCTACCGCGTCGTCAGGTTGCTCGGCCAAGGCGCCATGGGGCGCGTCCTGCTCGCCCACGATCCCATCCTGGATCGCGACGTGGCCGTGAAACTCTTGCGCGACGACCTACGGCTCCCCGACGACCAACGCCGCGCCCTGGTCGATCGTATGCGCCAGGAGGCTCGCGCAGCAGCGCGCGTGAGCCACCCTCACATCGTGGCGATGCACGACATGGGCGAGCACGACGAGATCGGCCTCTACCTGGTGTTCGAGTACGCCGAGGGCGTCACGCTGAAGGACCGCCTGCGCGAAGGCACGCTCGACCCCGGCGCCGCCGCCAAGCTCGCGAGGGAGATCGGCGACGCCTTGACGGCGCTCCATCGCTCCAGCGTCCTCCACCGCGACGTCAAGCCCGAGAACATCATCTTGACGCCAATCGGCTGCAAGCTCGCCGACTTCGGCATCGCTCGGGTGCCCGACTCGACGCTGACGCGAGACGGCGGACTGCTCGGCACGCCGGCGTACAGCGCTCCGGAGTCGATCGCCGTGGGACGGTTTTCTCCGGCCAGCGACCAGTTCTCGATGGCGACCACGCTGTACGAAGCGGTGTGCGGACGACGCGCCTTTCCCGGAGACGACGCGATGGCCGTCGCGAGCCGCATCGCGACCGAGCAACCGATGGCGTTCGCGAGCCAGCTCGGTCTCGACCCCCGCGTAGACGAAGTGTTCGAGCGGGCCTTCTCGAAAGAACCCGCGGACCGCTTCGAGAGCGCCGCCGAGTTCGGCGAGGTGCTCGAGCAAGCACTCTCGGCCCCGGCGCGGAACGCGCTGCCCACGATTCCCGATCACCACCACGCCCAAGCGCTGGAACGCGAGTCGCGCGAGTCGCACACGTTACGCACCGCGCTCGGCGGGGCGGCAGTCGGTGCCCTGCTCTCGATTGCCGGGTTTCAAGTCACGGCACACCTGAAGGAACGCGACGACGCAACCGCACCTTCACCTGCGCCGCCTCGCCCGGTACTCCCCTTGGTGCGCGAGCCACCGCCGGTGGGTTACCTGGCGGAGGATCCCGAAGTGAACATACCGCAGCGTCGAGCCCCGCTGCCCTCGGCCTCGGCCGCCGTGGAAACCGAGCTCGACGCAGGACCCCCAGAAGACCCCGAACCCGAGCTTTCCGCCGACGCGGCGGCGGGTGAAGCCGATGCCGCGACGCCGCTCGCGGCGCCCCGCAGCTCCGTCCACCGCGCGCCGCACTCCGGAAAACCGCCGACGAGCCCGGACGTGAATCTCGGCCAGCCATGAGAGGCCGGCCAAGGCCAGGCCACGCGCTCACGCGAGCGGTAGCGCCGGCCCTCTTCGCGGGGCTCGCGGTCGGATTGCCGGCGCCGGACGACGCACCCTTCGGCCTCTCGAAGCGAGCTTCGGCGACGCCCACGACGAGCGCGCTCGTGTCGGCCAACGACGTCGTCTTCCGCCTCCGGAGTGCCGAGTCCTCGATGGTCAAGATCCGCGGCGGCATGTTTCACATGGGCTCGACCGAGGCCGAGACGATCGAAGCTACCCTGATGGGGGCCCGCGAGCACATGGACCGCACCGACGCGTCGCGTTTCGCGAACGAGCTGCCGCAGCACATCGTTTTCTTGTCGGCCTATTGGCTCGACCGCTTCGAAGTCACGGTCGCCGCGTACGAGCACTGCGTGCGGCTGAGGCGCTGCGAGCCCGTCCCCTACGCCGAGGGGGCTGCCCGCTTTCGACGGCCTCGTCTTCCGGCATCGCTGGTGCGGTGGGGCGACGCTTTCGACTACTGCCGTTTCGTCGGCAAGCGCCTGCCGACCGAAGCGGAATTCGAGCGCGCCGCGCGCGGCTTGACCGGCCGGCGCTATCCCTGGGGCAACCTCTTCAATTCTCACGTGGCAAACCACGGCCGGCGTGGCCTGAGCCAGACCGACGACCGCGACGGCTTCCCCGAGCTAGCCCCGGTTGGCTCTTTCCCCAGCGGCCGAACCCCGGACGGCATCGCCGATCTTTCCGGCAACGTCGCCGAATGGGTATTGGATCGCTACGCCGCGCCGTACCCTAGGGGGCCGGTGACCGACCCCGAGGGCCCAGCAGGGCCGACCCCGACCAACAGCCGCGTCTTTCGCGGGGGCCATTACATGAGCGCGGCTCCCTTCGTACGCGCCGCCGCACGCGATCATGCCGAGCCGGACACGCGCAGTCCGACGCTCGGGTTTCGCTGCTCCCGGAGCGCGGCATTGCGCAAGCCGCCGGAACGAGCCACGCCGTGAAGCGTGCGGCCATTCACCGCCTGGTCACGTTCGTGCTGGTGCGCCCGCACTACCCGGAAAACGTGGGGGCAGCCGCGCGAGCGCTGAAGACGATGGGGTTCGAGCGGCTCGGCCTGGTCAGCCCGAGCCGTCTGGCGTCACCGGAGCACGAGATGGCGAGGAAAATGGCGGTCAAGTCAACCGACGTGCTCGAGGCCGCGCAAGTATTCGACAGCGTGCGCGAGGCGATGGCTGGCTACGACGACGTGTACGCGACGAGCTCGCGCCGGGGCATCGCCGGGGCCTGGCCGCCGCGAAAGGCCGCGCCGGCGATCCGCGCTCGTGCCGAGGCCGGAAAGCGCGTCACCATCTTGTTCGGCAACGAAAAAACCGGGCTCCATCGTGAGGAGCTCCTCGACGCCGATCGGTGCCTGCGTATTCCGATCGCCGCCGATCAACCCTCGATCAATCTGGCTCAAGCCGTTCAGGTGATTGCCTACGAGCTGTTCGTCGCGGAGCTCCAGGCGCGCGACGCCGCGCGGAGTTCGACCGAAGCGGGCGCGGGCGAAGCGTGACTCGCCTGATCCTGCTTGCCCTGGTTCTGTGCGCGGCGTGCGCGCCGTCTCTTCCCCGCGTCTATCGGACCTCGCGCGCGGCCGCGGTGCGAGCGTACGCTCACGGGCGCTACGACGAGGCCGCGCGACACTGGCACCACGCCGCGGAGGCGAGCGACCGGGCGCGCGACCGGGACCACGCACTGTATCGAGCCGCCGCGAGCCACCTCCGAGCACGCGAGGAAGCGCCCGCGCGAGCGTTGCTCGAACGGTTGTCGCGAAGCGGCAGCGAGAACGGCGCACGAGCCGACTACGATCTGGCGCTGCTCGATCTGGCGCACGGCAAGAACGCGGCGGCGCGCGACCGGCTCGAGCGGCTCGTGCGCACGCGCCCGGACGCGGCGATCGCGCCGAGCGCGCTCAAACGGCTGCTCAGCCTGCTGGAGCGGAGCGCGGACGAACGCGGCATGCTGGCGACTGTTGGACGTTTGCGCGCGGCGCTGGCGCGCTCGGAGCTCGACGAGCGGCTCGGCTACGCCGAAGCGCGCATGCTCGACGAGTTCGACGAGCATGCGGCGGCGCTCGCGGCCTATCTCGAACTCGCCCGCCGCCATCCCTATCCGGACGGAGTGTACTTCGACGACGCGCTCTATCGCGCCGCTCTGCTCGAACGGAAGCTCGGGCGACCGCGAGTCGCGCTCGAGCACCTCACGCGACTCCTGGCGATGCGCGAAACGGCGCGCATCGCCGGCAGCTATGAACGAGCCCGCTACGATCAAGCGCGGTTTCTCATGGGCGAGCTCTATCGCGACGAGCTCGGCGAGCTCGAGCTCGCCCGGCGAAGCTTTCTCGAGCTCTACGGCGAGCACGCAACGAGCCGGCTGCGTGACGATGCGCTCTGGCAAGCCGCATTGATCGACTTTCGCGCCGGCGACGCACCGCGCGGGTGCAACCTCTTGTCGCGCCTCGTCGTCGAACAGCCGCGCTCGCGTTACGCGGCTTGCGCTCCCCTGGCGTGCCCGAAGCTCAAGGTCGCGGGGGCGCGCTGCCACGGATACGTCGCGCGCGAGCTCGAGCGGCGTCCTTTGCGCTAGTCTTCGTCCGCGAAATCGTCGTCGATATCGTCGTCGACCACGTCGTCGCTGTCGTCGTCGTCGTCGTCGTCGACGTCCTCGTCTTCGTCCTCTTCGTCTTCGCCGGTCTTTCGATCCGTCTTGAGATCGATGCCCACCTCGCCGAGCTGCGTTTCGAGCAGCTCGAAGAGCTCGTCGACGTCGTCGCCCCCCCACTCGTCCAGAATGTCGGCGAGAAATTCGAAGAAGTCGCCGCTGTCGAGACGCCGCTCGATTTCCTCCACCTGATCTTCCGTAAATGCTTCGACAACGTCCTCCCGAAGCGATTCCGTGTCGTCCTCTTCGACGGCCTCCTGAGCCGAGAGACGAATTTGACGGACGGCTCGCCTATCCAGATAGATTTCCATGGGGTGCTGTCGCTTCGCGTTTAAACGAAGGCTTGCGCCGCCGTCAAGGGCGCTCGACACTCTGGTTCGGGCAGCGCCCGACACTGGTCACGAGTCCCTCCCCCATGCGTCTTTCCAAGGTCGTCGCGCTAGCTTCTTTGCTCATTTCCGTCAGCCGGCCAGCGCATTCCGAGCAGACCGACGTCGTGGCGCCCCGGAGCCCACCCCCGGGCAACGTCGAATACTTCGAGTACGGCGTCGCGCTCACGGCCGAAACCGTCGTCGACCCGGCGCAAATCTGCCGGGCAAGCTCAACGCCGTGCATCCTGGGCTCTGGGGGAGGCCTTACACTTCGGGCCGGCTACCGTTCCCGCGGCCCCTGGTACCTGGGCGGCGCCTACGAGGTCACCCGACACGACTCGTCGAACCTGATTCGCCTGGCCATCCTCCAGCAGCTTCGCGCCGAAGCACGGCACTACTGGGAGCTCGGTACCCGAACGACGCCGTTTCTCGGTGTCGGAGTCGGGGGCATGCTGTACGGAAACGAGTGGGGGGCTGAGACCGGTGGGCTCGTTGGCTCCCTGGGACTCGGGTTGGTATTCCAATTGAGCGAGTCCGTGCTGGTGGGGGCGACCCTCGCGTACCGACCGCTCTTGCTCCGACGTTGGACCGATGGGGCTGGGGAGCTTCGAGCGGACACGTCGACGGGTTTCGGCCTCGCGCACATGGCTGGTTTGGAACTGACGCTCGAAGTAAGGGATCCGCTACCTCGGTTCTAGTTCGAATTCCCGTCGCACCGCCGTGACCGACCCCAATGCCCCACCAGTAGACTGTCCGCGCTGCGGCGGGAAAAACCCGCCTCACGTCACGTTCTGTCAGGACTGCGGCAATCGGCTCAGACAGATTGCGCCATCTCAGGCGAACCCTCCCCTCGGCATGACGGCGCTGATGCGGCCCGAGGCTCCTCCGACCGGCCAGCCGCCGGGCCCGCAGAGCCTGGCCGGCGTGGCGCAGCGCTGTTCTCGCTGCGGGGCTGCGAACGCATCCGACAATCGGTTCTGCTCTACTTGCGGCGCTTCACTCCCGCCGCCGCGGCTGGCTCCGGGCGCTCCCCAACCGGCCTTTGCTCATGCGCCGACCGGTGCACCGGCCGTGAGGTTTCAGGTTTGTCCCCGCTGTCGAGGTACTAACCGCGCCGACATGACCTTCTGCCAGTTCTGCGGTGCCGCGCTGGCGGCGGGCGCGC